>CACYXI010000183.1 GCA_902778265.1 uncultured Bacteroidales bacterium
TACTATATAATTTCCTTCCTGTTATGGATGAATGCGAGAAATATTATTATGACCCAGAAGATGATAGTATAGGATACTTTTAAATTGTAAAAGGTTTTATTTTGTTTTATTTGGTTTTATCCTGTTTTTTTAATTGGCGTAAGCAACTAAAATTAATAGTAGTAAATGTCAAAATACGAAAGTCAGATAAAGATGCTCAACGCACCTGTTGAGCGTGTATATGCAACGCTGAGTAATCTTGAGAACTTCCGTCCTATTCTTGAAAACGCAGCCAACAATCCAATGGTGGCAGAGAAGATGAAGGAAGCAGGTCAGGACCCAGCACAGCTTGAGAAACTCAAGGAGGTAGAACTTTCTGCCGACCGCATTGCCATCCCTGCACCAATGATAGGCACTATTGCCCTCAACATCATTGAGCGCGAGGAAAACAAATGTATCAAATTCGCCACAGAGCAGTCACCAGTAGATGCAAATCTCTGGATTCAGGTACTGCCAGTAAGCACAGGCGGTTCAAAGATGCGCCTCACCCTCAAAGCTGATCTCAACATGATGATGAAGATGATGATCGGCAAGAAGTTAGAAGAGGGTATCGACAAGTTCGCCGATATGCTCGCAATGCTACCTTACTAAGTGAAAAGTGAAGAACTAAGAGTGAAGAATTTAAGTTACAAAAGTCCAGAATTGCCTGGAAGGCAACACCATGAGGACTCCGCGTAGCGCCTGACCATAGGGAAGAACTGAGGTGCATACTCGACGAAGGAGAGGATGCCCTAGGACAGTAACAGCCACGCCACCTCCAGCCTGGAAGGCTGTACCTGATTGGCTTTTACAAATGACTTTTCGCGATGTACTGCCCTCCAGGCATTAGAATGATTATGTTTTTTTCCCCGCACATCCTCGTTTCACTCGTATGTACGGGGGTACTAACAGTATTGCCTTCCAGGCAATTTCAAGCTTCCGAAACTTAAATTCTTCACTCTTAACTCTTCACTCTTAACTTGAGCTTGCGAAACTTGGTGTAATACTATTTTTCAAAAAGTTTTCAACGCCGAGTATTACACCTTTGCAGGTTTGAGCATACTAAACAACTGTGCATCAATTTGTTTGCTTTGGTGTAATACCCCCTAAAAGTATTACACCAGTATTACACCAAATAACCCGAAATGGTGTAATACTTTTAAGGGTATTACACCAAAGATAACTTACTGATAATCAGCAAAAATATTGTGCATAACAACAAAAGGTATAATACTCGCTCTAAAAACTTTTTGATTTTTTTCTTTGCAAGGGTATTACACCAACCTATTGCATCCGTCTTACCTTCGCTTTTCCTTCGCTATTCCTTCGCTTCAGTTCCGTTCCAGAAATGGGATTTGAAAGGGATTTACAACGGCTTTGCAATGGAGGTACAACGGACTTAGGGTTAAAACAGAATGTAACCGAATATTGATTACTGATAATCCCACTTTCAACATATAAATGGATGCTATACTTAAACCTATGCCTTACCTTTTCGTCTATGTTCATGCTACGGCAAAAAACTAATGTTAATTAATCTCATATTTTTAATATGAATTTGGGCATTAGGAGAAAAATGAGTAACTTTGCTCATCAATCGGAAATTAACACTAAACAAACATAACTTAAACCAACAGACAAAATGAGATTTTACAAGAAACTCATGGTTCTTACCATTGTAGCTACGTTCTTCTCAGGCATGGCTACGGCACAGAATGTGCAGAATTTCTATGAACAGAACAAAGTTCTTAACTACAACGACGGCGACAAGCAGGCAGGCGAGATGCCTCAGCCTGACAAGTTCGACCCTAATTTCCACATCTACCTCTGCTTCGGACAGTCAAACATGGAGGGAAATGCGAAGATTGAGCCACAGGATCGCGAGAACCTAAGTCCTCGTTTCCGCATGATGGCCGCTGTGGATATGAACACAACAGGCAGAAAGAAAGGTCAGTGGTATGTTGCAGTTCCACCTTTGTGTCGTGCATGGACTGGTCTTACTCCAGCCGATTACTTTGGTCGTTCTCTCGTTGAGCAGCTTCCAGAGGATATCAAGGTAGGCGTTATCAACGTAGCTGTTGGTGGTGCAAGTATCGACCTCTACGATGAGGATAAGACAACAGATTATATCTCAAAGCAGGCTGACTGGTTCAAGAACTTCTGTAAGGATTATGACAACGCTCCTATGCGTCGCCTTATGGAGTGTGCCAAGGAGGCTAAGAAAGTGGGCGTTATCAAAGGTATCCTCCTTCATCAGGGTTGTACTGATAACAACCAGCAGGACTGGCCTCAGCGCGTGAAGCTCGTTTATGAGCGTATGCTGAAGGAACTTGACCTCAAGGCAGAGGATTGCCCATTGCTCGTTGGTGAGCTTATGACTCAGGAAGATGGCGGTTGCTGCTATCATCATAATGCTATCATCGACAGAATCCATGAGACTATCCCAACAGCTTATCCAGTATCTTCACTCGGTTGTAAGGGACGTCCTGACAAACTCCATTTCACAGCTGAGGGCTATCGTGAGCTTGGTCGCAGATATGCCAACGTAATGATGTCACTTCTCAACAAGGAGTCATTCGAGGTGGCAAGCACTACCGTTCCATGTCAGGAATACCCTAAGATTGACAAGGATGGTCGTGTGACATTCGGCGTTATGGCTCCACAGGCTAAGTATGTGGCAGCTGATATCTGTAGCAAGAAATATCCTATGATAAAGGATTCAAAGGGTTTCTGGACTGTAACAACCGACCCATTGGTATGCGGTAATCACTACTACTTCCTCACCATCGACGGCTCTAACTATATCGACCCTTCTTCAAAGGCTGTGTTCGGTTGCGGTAAGATGTGCGGTACTATCGACATCGACGTGAACATCAAGGACAACGCAAGCCTCATGGCAAGGATGCACGGTGCCACTATGACCGATGAGGAGATTGCACTCTATCAGCCAAATGCAAATGCAAAGCGTGGTCAGGTACGTGAGTGCCGCTACTGGTCATCAGTAGAGAATCGCGAGCGCCGTTGTTTCGTATATACTCCTGCAAGCTACGACAAGAATGTAAAGGCTAAGTACCCAGTTCTCTACTTGCAGCATGGTATGGCAGAAAATGAGACAGGCTGGAGCACACAAGGTAAGATGCAGTACATCATGGATAACCTCATCACTCAGGGCAAGGCTAAGGAGATGATCGTGGTTATGGATAACGGTAACTGCGACTATGGTTTCGGTTCAAAGAAGGGTGAGTCAAGAGATGACTTCGGTGCTTCATTCCAAAATGTTCTTCTCACAGACATCATCCCATTCATCGACGGTACTTTCCGCACAAAGACAGACCGATTGAACCGTGGTATGGCAGGATTATCATGGGGTGGAAAGCAGACTCTCGACATCACCACAGCCAATCTCGATAAGTTCGCTTACATCGGCACATTCAGCGGTGCTATCTTCGGTCTAGACCTCAAGACATTCGCAAACGGCGTATTCGCTGATGCCAACGCATTCAACAGCAAGGTGAAGTATTTCTTCATGGGCATGGGTACAGAAGAGAACTTCGGAGCTGACAAGATGACAAGCAACCTGAAGAATATGGGCATCAACGTGACATACTTCCCATCACAGGGCACACACCACGAGTGGCTCACATGGAGAAGATGCTTCGCTGAGTTCGTGCAGCATATATTCTAGACCTAACCAAGCCTTTTCTCACAGGAGTTCGAAGGGTCTTCGACAAATCTCCCCAAGGGAAGGATGTTAGATAGTAAAAATTCCTTGTTCTTTCCATACTAGGATTGGCAAGGGATTTTTTTACTTTATTTTTTGGTATTTTCCCCAAAAATATGTACCTTTGCAGTTCAGAATAACAAATTAAATAAAAACCTATTATCACGCTTTACCCTCAGCGGTTATGGTTTTGATAAATCATTACTATAAGAAATCCCTATTCCAAGGGGTAGAGGGCTATAACTTTTATGAAGAAGAATCTCGAAACAATTTGTATCCACGGGGGATGGAAAGCAACCAAGGGTGAGCCTCAGCAGTTGCCTATTTATCAGAGTACTACATTCAGGTATGACACAAGCGACCAGATGGCTCGCCTCTTCGACCTGAAGGATAGCGGCTATTTCTATACTCGTCTGGCTAACCCAACCAATGATGCTGTGGCAAAGAAGATTGCTGCTCTCGAAGGTGGTGTTGGTGCTGTGCTTACAAGCTCAGGTCAGGCTGCTAACTTTTACGCTATCTTCAACATCTGTGAGGCTGGCGACCACTTCATCACAGCCAATAATATCTATGGTGGTACTTTCAACCTCTTCGGCGTTACTCTGAAGAAGCTCGGTATTGAGTGTACCTTCATTGATCCAGAATGGGATGACGAGCGCATCGAGAAGGAGTTCCGTCCAAATACAAAGTGTTTCTTCGGCGAGACAATCTCTAACCCTGGTTGTAACATTTTCGATATAGAGCGTTTCGCAAAGATGGCTCATAAGCATGGTGTACCATTGATCGTGGATAACACCTTCGCTACTCCTATCAACTGCCGCCCATTCGAGTGGGGTTGTGACATCGTAACACACTCTACTACAAAGTACATGGACGGTCACGCTACTCAGGTAGGTGGTTGTATCGTTGATTCTGGTAACTTCGACTGGGATGCACAGAAGGAGAAGTATCCAAGCCTCACCACTCCAGATGCGTCATACCACGGTACAATCTACACTAAGGCATTCGGTAAGGCTGCTTACTGCACCAAGCTCGTTACCCACCTCATGCGCGACCTCGGTAGCATCCCTGCTCCACAGAACTCATTCCTCCTCAACCTCGGTCTTGAGACCCTCGCACTTCGTATGCGTCAGCATTGCGCTAATGCACAGAAGGTAGCAGAATGGCTTGAGAAGAACGAGAAGGTAGGTTGGGTGAACTACGCTTCACTTCCATCAAACAAGAACTATGCTCTCGCTCAGAAGTATCTGCCAAATGGCACTTGCGGTGTTATCGCATTCGGTCTGAAGGGTACTCGTGAGGATGCAATCAAGTTCATGGATAACCTTGACTTCATCTCTATCGTTACCCACGTTGCTGATGCCCGCACCTGCGTTCTGCACCCAGCAAGCCACACCCACCGTCAGCTCTCAGACGAGCAGTTGCGTGAGGCAGGTGTAGCTCCAGACCTCGTTCGTCTGTCTGTTGGTATCGAAAATGCAGAGGATATCATCGCAGACCTCGAGCAGGCAATGGCTAAGATGTAATGACCCTCTAAATCTCCCTTAAAGGGAGACTTCTAAAGCAAATTGGCAAAGCAGAAATATTATGTAGTATGGAACGGACCGTCTCCTGGCGTATATTCCTCTTGGGAAGCATGTCAGGAGGCGGTCAATGGCGTTTCTGGGGCTAAGTATAAGTCATTTAAGTCGCAGGCTGAGGCTGAGGATGCCTTTGAGATGGGGGAGGAGGCTTATGAGAGCGAAGCCAGTTCTTCCGGTAGTACCGGTAAATCCGACAACTCCGGAAAATCCGGAAAGCCCGGTAATCTCGGTTCTTCCGCTCTCATCGCCCAGCCCGACCGCCCTGCCTACAACCCCGCGAACCTCCCCGCAGAAGCTATCCGCGAGGCAATAGCCGTAGATGCCGCTTGCTCTGGCAATCCGGGCGCTATGGAGTACAGAGGCGTGTATCTCGCCAACGGAAGGGAGATATTCCACTTCGGACCTATTCACGGCACAAACAATATCGGCGAGTTCCTTGCCATCGTTCACGGTCTTGCTCTCCTCAAGCAGAAAGGGCTTGACACAATGCCGATTTACAGCGATTCGGTAAATGCGCAGCTATGGGTAAGAAAGCATCAGTGCAAGACAACCCTTGTACGCAACGACAAGACCGAGAAACTTCATCAGATGATAGAAAGAGCAGAAGGCTGGCTGAAAAACAACACCTATCGGAACCCAATTATCAAGTGGCAAACCGATAAATGGGGCGAGATTCCAGCCGATTTTGGTCGAAAATAGCCTTTTTTTGAATAAAAGTGAAATTTTTTCAAAAAAAGTTGAGGAAAAGTTTGACTTATATCAATCTTTTTATTATCTTTGCAAATGTTTTCCGGCATACCCAATCTGGTTTAACCTCTGAATACTATACTCTCACAAAAATATTCTCACTATTAAGCTCCTAACAATACTGAACAATCTATTGTCGGTAAAACCATAACACTCTAACACTCCAAGAGTGATTCAATGGAACGGCATTTGTCAACCGACAGTGCCGTTCTTTTTAATCTGATAAAAGCCTGAATGCATATGAAAAATCGTACTATCCTCACCATACTCTTATCCCTCATTACCATATCATGCCTTGCCATTCCTGCAAAGCGTGTAAGAAAGAACCTTACCCTTACCGATGGCTCTATCGTCGTGGCTACTCTCACAGGCGACGAGAACGGGCATTGGTATGTAGATGATCAGGGTAAGGCGCTCACCGAGGATAGCATGGGCATGGCTCATTACCTCTCTACCTACGAAACCGAACTCCGTATGGAGGCACGAGCTAAGCGTCTGTCTGTTCGTAATGATGGACGAAAAGCTCGCTGGGCAAGAAGGCTTGCTGCATCTGCCCTTACACGTGGTTCGGATGATGAGAAATACGAAGGCTATACAGGCAAGAAGAAGGGAATAGTAATACTCGTAAACTTCACCGACAAGAAATTCACCTATACCAGAGACGATTTCCATGCCCTTGCCAATGAGAAAGGGTATTGCCTGAATGGTGCAAGAGGTAGTGTGAGCGATTATTTCAGAGATCAGTCTTATGGCAAGTTAGAGGTTGAGTTTGATGTGGTTGGGCCTTACAATCTCTCGCATCCTATGGCATATTACGGCAAGAACAAGACGACACCAGGTGGGAGTATGCTGGATGGTGATGACGTTCTTGTTGGCGAATTTGCTACGGAAGCCGTGAAACTTGCCGACAAGGATGTCAACTTCGCTGACTACGACTGGAATCATAACGGAGAGGTTGATCAGGTGTATATAATGTACGCTGGATATTCTGAGGCCGAAGGTGGCGCGTCAACCACTATCTGGCCGCATGAGTGGAGTCTTGATTCTGCAAAAGTAGATAATTGCGGTGGTGACGGTAAGTTTCTCGTTGATAACGTATGGGTTGATACCTATGCGTGCAGCAGCGAACTGAAGAACTCCAGAGGCAATAAAATGTGTGGTATAGGAACCATGTGCCACGAGTTCAGTCATTGTCTCGGACTTGAAGATCTCTATGACACCAGTAGCAGAAGCATTGTCTTCGGCATGGATTCATGGTCGCTTATGGATCGTGGCGCATACAATGGTGATGGTCATTGCCCATGCGGATATACGTCGTATGAGCGTTGGGTAGCGGGATGGCTTGAGCCTGTCGAACTCACCGCTACCGACACCTATCACCTATCGCCCATCACCCAAAGCCCCGAAGCGTATATCATATACAATGAGGCGAACCGCGACGAATACTATCTTCTGGAAAACCGTCAGCTCACCTCATGGGATGAGGAGAACAAAGGACATGGATTGCTCATACTGCATGTAGATTACGATGATGCCGTATGGTCGCATCGTGAGATAAATAACGACCCTTCGCATCAGCGTCTTTCCATCTTCCACGCAGATAACAAGGCATATAGTTATGATTCTGATCTTGCCGGAGATCCCTATCCCGGCACTACTGGCAACCGTTCGCTTACCGACGCTTCCCTCCCTTCTGCCAAGCTCTTCAATGCTAACAGGGATGGCAGAAAATATATGGGTAAGCCTATTACCGACATCACCGAAGAGGCTGACGGCACTATCACTTTCAGCTTTACCAATCCAAGGATTCCTACTGGCATCAATCCTCAACGGGTATCTGCTCCCCGAAAGATATACAGCGTGTCGGGGCAATATATGGGGAGTGAGCTAAAGAAACTGCCAAGAGGAATGTATAAGATAAAATTTTAGTTACGAATTACCAGTTTTTTACATTTACTATTTAACTATTTACTAATTACTATTTATGTACTATTTCTTGTCGCGGTAGGCATTGACTATTTGTGATTGGCGAAAAATAGTCAATTTACCAAATAGTAAATAAATAGTACATAGTAAATAGTAAAATAGTAAAAATAAATAGGAACTTCGCAATTAATGCACGCAAATGCAATATGAGCGAGTTAATATGTTCTTTTGCTCATTTTTGTGTTGTTGAAAGTTAAAATCTGATTACACATTGTTAATTATTTTGCCGTTATTAAATACAATTTGTAATTTTGTAGCACAAAAAAATAAGATTATTGTATATTAGGATAATATAAAGGCAAAGTTCTTTCGCCTTATGGACTGATTAGCAATAAAACCTTTTTTCATATTTCTGACAGTTGCAGGCAACATGGGAATAATTACGAATTAACGTCAATCGACGTAAAAGCGCCGAAGGTGCGACATCTAACAGGGCAGTCCGTAAGGGCTGTTACTATGATGATGTTTTATAGTGAGCGCCGTAGGTGCGACACCTAAATAAATATAGTAAGTGTCGGTTCTTCAGACCTCATTCCCTAAAAAATGTCTATATATCCAGGGCTTACGCCCTTCGCTATTAGGTGTCGCTCTTTCAGAGCTTTTCGTCGAGATTTGCCATAGACCCACTGACCGTAGGGAGGTAACTCACGTTAATTACTTGTTTAGCTTTATCGCTTAATTATATGCGAAAAAAGTAAACAGGTATTTAATATTCGTACTTAGTAATTGCTGTCTGCAACATGCGAAGAAGCTAAGAATATAAACATTATATAGAAGACAAATGTACAGATTAATGAAGAAAATGCCAATCGCGGTGTTGGCATGTGCTATGGTGCCGTTGCAGTCAATGGCACAGGAATCGGATTTCAAGCTAAACGTCAGTGTTTCAGGTGGCTACAACATCAACACAAATGTAGGCGACATCTTCGTGCCAGAAGATTTCTACTCTAACTATGAATTCAAGGATAAGGGTAGCTTTGTCCTTGGTGGAAACGTGCTCTGCATCTATCATAAACCTAATACTGTATTAGGTGCAGAGGGTGGTTTTGCCTATTACCAGAAATATACGGATCTCGACTATTCTGACAATCAGGGCTTGCAATACACCGTGGAGCAGCGCTATCACTATCTCGGTTTGATGGCTGCCCTAAAAGTATATCCATGGAAGCACGGCTTCAACGTCTCTGTTGGAGGCAGGATTGCCGCTGTACTTACCCCGAAGGGTATTTCATATTCTTCTAATCAGGAAGACGAGAAGTTTGCACGTTTTGAATGGGCTACCACATCGGAGACGGAGCGACAGATGAACGAGAAGCTAACCGGTCGCCCTGATGCCTCAGTAGGTGGCGGCTTGGGGTATGAGTTTCCTTTCGGACTCAATATGAACCTCCGCTATCACTATGGTATTACGAGTATCATCCGTACAGAGATCAATGATTTCAACTGGGCTGAGAAGAAGACCAATAGCCACAGCATTGAGTTGAGTGTAGGATATTTCTTCAATCTCTAAAAATTACGAATTAACTATTTGTTTTTACTATTTAACTATTTACTAATTACTATTTATTTACTATTTGGTTGATTTACTATTTTCGCGCAATCACAAATAGTAAATGCCTACCGCGATAGGAAATAGTAAATAAATAGTAATTAGTAAATAGTTAAATAGTAAATGAAAATAAAAATTGATGGAAAATAACGAAAATAATCAGAAGAAGAAAAGGCTGTTGTCTCTGTTGCTATTGCTGATAGCCTTACTCCTTGGTGGCGGACTGTTGTGGAAATGTAATAGGGGAACAACCCCTACACCCCCTAACCCCGACCCTTCCCCCGTGAATGGGGAAGGGAGTCCTATCACCCAACACCTAACACCTAACAACCAGCACCCACACCGAGCATACGCACAGAAGAAAAGAGAGCGTATGAAGGTAGTGGAGCAGGCGGTTAAGGAAGAACCGACAGTACAGGCCGTAGAGGAAACTCCTGTGACAAAGGAAGTGGAGAAGCCTGTTACAAGGGAAGAAAGAAAGGTGGTTGAGCAGGATGAGCCTGAGATTGACCAGGAGGAAGATGTTGCAGTTGTTGATACCGCGGAGATAATCCGACCTTCTTTCCCTGAAAGCCATTTCCGATTCGGTCCCCGACTCGGCATTGGCTATACAAGCATCACTCGTCTGGGTGGCATCCTTGAGAGCTACAACGTCCGTCCACATTTCGACATGACAGAGAAAGGCTATGTCGTTCCGCGCATCGGACTCTTTGGCGAGTGGCGCTACAAGCGACTCGGCATAGAGTTGGGTGCTGACTATACCATGTTCTCATCCACCCTGACGAAATACACGCCCCAGACTGACGTGAGGGAAACCGTCAAGTTCCGCTATGACATTCTTTACACCCAGTTGCTCGGCAACGTGTATCTCACCCCAAACATATACATGGGAGCAGGTGTGAGCGTGGCATTCCCATTCGTGTCGCGCAACATAGACTATTCCACCAATCGCAACACCTTCTATCAGCAGGTGGATAACCTCACGCGCTATCATCTGCGTAACTCGCTCAAGAAGCGTCCGCAACTGTTGCCTACCATCCATGCTGGCTATCAGTTAGACAACGGCATCCAGTTCGGTCTGGAATATTCGTACGGAATAACCGATCTTATGGAGACGCTCCCCAACGATTACAGCTATAACGAGATTAAGAACAACACCCATTTCGTAAGCTTTACTGTTGCGTATAATATCTTCTGTAACAGAAAAAAGAAATAAGAAGACATGAAGACAATCTATACATTATTGATACTGACAATTATCAATTTTCAATTATCAATTATCAATTCCTTTGCCCAGACTCCAGGCGGAGTCAGCAGTCCGTTGGCATGGAAGAAAGTGGCAAGCAACGGCGACTCCATTGCTCTTCGTGGCAAGGGATTGACATTCATCGGTGTTGGCAAGGTGCAGGCATCTGATGCAGAGCAGACGCTTTGGAGCATTGGCACACCTACAACAACCTCATTCGTACAGACCACATCGAGAACGGCGAATCTCACCAAGACCGCCTTTATGAACTATTCCAACGATACGCTGCCCGAAATGCGTATGTATAGCTATTC
>CACYXI010000184.1 GCA_902778265.1 uncultured Bacteroidales bacterium
TGGTGCCTATATCCCTGAGATATTATATAAGACGGTGGAGGATCTGAAGAACGCATACCTCCCAATCATCGAGAGTGAGGAGTTCAAGAAGGAGTATCACGCCCTTCTGCGCGACTATGTTGGTCGTCCTTCACCTCTCTACTTCGCAAAGCGCATGAGCGAGAAGTACGGATGTCAGCTCTACCTAAAGCGCGAGGACTTGAACCACACGGGAGCGCACAAGATTAACAACGCACTTGGTCAGATTCTTATTGCAAAAAAGATGGGTAAGACACGTATCATTGCTGAGACAGGTGCAGGACAGCATGGTGTGGCTACGGCTACGGCTTGTGCCCTTATGAATATGCCTTGTACGGTTTATATGGGTGCTCTTGATGTGGAGCGACAGCACGTTAACGTGGAGCGCATGAAGATGCTTGGTGCTACTGTCGTTCCTGTTCAGAGTGGTAACAAGACCCTGAAGGACGGTACTAACGAGGCTATCCGCGACTGGTGTTGTCACCCTTCAGATACCTTTTATATCATCGGTTCAACTGTTGGTCCACACCCATATCCAGAGATGGTTGCAAAGCTCCAGAGCGTTATTTCTGAGGAGATAAAGTGGCAGTTGGAGGAGAAGATAGGTCGCAACTATCCTGACTATCTCATGGCTTGTGTAGGTGGTGGCTCTAATGCAGCCGGCACTATTTATCACTATCTCGACGATGAGCGCGTGAAGATTATCCTCGGTGAGGCTGGCGGTCTCGGCGTAGACACCGACAAGACAGCTGCAAGTATGCAAGTAGGAACTACAGGTATTCTCCATGGCTCGAAGATCAAGTTGATGCAGACAGAAGACGGACAGATCATTGAGCCTTACTCAATCTCTGCGGGTCTTGACTATCCAGGCACAGGTCCTATGCATTGTAACCTCTATGAAACTGGTCGTGCGCAAGTAGTTCCTGCTAATGATGATGAGGCACTTCGTGCCGCCTTCGAGCTTACACGCTTGGAAGGTATCATCCCAGCCCTTGAGTCGGCTCATGCCCTTGCACTTCTTCCAAAGGTGGCAGGTCAGTTCAGAAAGGACGATGTTGTTGTTCTAACCGTCTCTGGTCGTGGTGACAAGGATTTGGATACTTATCTCGCTCATCAGAATGAGATAGGGTAAAGTTAAAAGTGTAATGTGGAATGATGATACTATCTACATTACACTTAACTCTCTAATCTTTAATCTTTTCAAAAATGTACAAATATCATACCGCTTCAAAAAAGATACTGGGCGACCTCAATACTCCCGTATCGGCATATATGAAAATTCGTGACGACTACCCAATGTCGGCTCTCATGGAGTGTTCTGACTATCACGGTGGCGAGAACTCACGTTCGTTCATCGGTGTTCATCCTATCGGTAGTGTCTCTATCGAGCATGGTATGGGCGTGTGTAAATATCCCGACGGCACACAGACACAGCACGAGATAACAAAGGAGTACGGCTCAGCCCAGCTCATCAACGAGTTCCTCTCTTCCTTCCAGGTGGAGGGCGAGAATAGCGAGAACTGCGGACTCTTCGGCTATACCTCTTTCAATGCCGTGCGCTATTTCGAGAATATCAACGTGAAGGATGAGACACAGCCTCAGAATGATGCCCCAGACCTTCTGTATATCCTCTATAAGGATGTGGTGGTGTTCGACCATTTCCGTAATGAGATGATCATTATTGAGCTGCTTAGCGAAGGTGAGCCAGACGATCTCGATGTCCTTGAGAAGGATATCAATAACCGTCAGATCCGTCCTTACGACTTCCACCCGGTAGGCGACTATACTTCAACCCTTACCGATGAGGAGCATAAGACAAATATCCGTCAGGGCATTAAGCATTGCCTTCGTGGTGATGTATTCCAGATTGTGCTCTCCCGCCGTTTCAAGCAGAAGTATGAGGGTGATGATTTCAAGCTCTATCGCGCTCTTCGCAGCATCAACCCTTCACCATACCTCTTCTATTTCGATTTCGGAGGCTTCCGCATCTTCGGTTCTTCACCAGAGACACATTGTCGCATAGAGAAGAAGGGCGATTCATATCATGCCTATATCGACCCTATTGCCGGCACTACGAAGCGTACAGGCAATACGGAGCAGGATCGTCAGAATGCGGAGTATCTGCGTACCGACCCTAAGGAGAATGCAGAGCACGTTATGCTTGTTGACCTTGCCCGTAACGATCTTTCGCGCAATTGCCACGGCGTGCATGTGGATTTCTATAAGGATATGCAGTTCTACTCACACGTTATTCATCTTGTGAGTCGTGTTTCTGGAACTCTCGATAAGGGCGCAGATCCTATCAAGGCATTTATTGATACTTTCCCTGCAGGAACTCTCTCTGGTGCTCCAAAGGTTCGTGCCATGCAGATTATCTCAGAGCTTGAGCCACATAATCGTGGTGCATACGGTGGTTGTATCGGCTTTATTGGCTTTGACCGCTCTCTGAATCAGGCAATCACCATCCGTACCTTCGTTAGCCGAAATGGCGAACTCTGGTTCCAGGCAGGTGGTGGCATAGTAGCCAAGAGTAATGAGGAGTATGAGCTTCAGGAAGTGAACAATAAGCTTGGAGCTTTGCGTAAGGCGATAATAATGGCGGAGGATATGTAATATGAAAATAGTAATCATAGACAACTACGACTCGTTCACCTATAACCTTGCCCACCTTGTCAAGGAGTTGGGCGTAGAGGTGACAGTATATCGTAATGATCAGTTTGAATTGCCACAGTTGGAGGAATTTGACAAGATAATCCTCTCTCCTGGTCCTGGCATCCCTTCAGAGGCAGGACTTCTGCTTGATGTAATCCGTACCTATGCAGGCAAGAAACCTATGCTTGGCGTATGTCTCGGTCATCAGGCTATTGGTGAAGTGTTTGGTGCAAAGCTTACCAACCTCTCTGATGTTTTCCATGGCGTGGCAACTGAGGGTACACAGTTCGGTAATGATCCTATCTTTGCTGGTCTGCCAAAACGTATCGTTATGGGCAGATACCACTCATGGGTGGTTAGCAAGGAAGGTTTGCCAGAGTGCCTTGAGATAACAGCCGAGAGTGATGAGGGACAGATTATGGCTCTCCGTCACAAGACGTTCGACATCCATGGCATACAGTTCCATCCAGAAAGCGTACTCACCCCAGAGGGTAAGACTATGATTGGCAACTGGCTGAAGCTTTAGGTTAATTGGAAATTATCGTTATGTATAAAAGGAAACAGATGTGTTCGGTTTATCTGACACATTTGTTTCCTTTTTATTTTATATTTTAGCAGTTGATTACCTGCCCATCGTATGCAAATTCAAAACCTTCGGGGAGACGACTGTTGGCAATCTCGTGAGTGCCGATGTCGTGGGTGAGGTGGATGAGATATGTTCTCTTTGCACCTATGCGACGGCTAACGGCTATAGCATCGTTAACCAGCTGATGGCTATGATGTATTTTCTCAAAGCGAAGGGCATTTATGACGAGCGTATCAATATCGTGGAGGTATTCGTATTCGCTATCGTCCATGCTCTTCATGTCTGTAATATATGCGAGAGCGGTGTGTGGCTGTCTGAAGACATACCCTAATATCGGCATATTGCCGTGCATCACCTGAATAGGGGTTATCTGGAGAGTGTCAGTTGCAGGGAGCACCGAAATAGTGCGTCCTTCTTTGTTGATGACACCTGCGAGATTTGAGCCGCTTGGAGGAAAATAAGCCGTTACTTCGTTGCCTCTTCGCAAAGTGAATGTCTCGTGTGGCATTATGGAATGAAGGTTCAGGTGTGGTACTCCTGGGTATAGATTTTCCTTGAAACAGTAGGGCATGGTCTGGTGAAGAGCCTGCACCACGTCATCCTGACAATAGATATCCACATCGCCGAACATACAATAAGGCCTCAGGTCGTCAATACCTGCCACATGATCGAAATGGATATGGCTGATGACGACGGCATCAAGCTTTGTGAACGGAAATCGAGTGGTCTGCTGACGGAAGTCTGGGCCGCAGTCTATCAGCACACGAATGCCGCCGTCAGTCTCAAGAAATGCAGACTGACGTAATCGCTTGTCGTGTGGTTCTGTACTGCGACATACCTCACATTGGCATCCTATTGCAGGCACGCCTATTGAGGTTCCTGTTCCGAGGAATGTTAGTTTCATAATTATAAACTAAGAGTGAAGAGTGAAAAGTGAAGAATTTATATTAGCACACCCAGAAGTGTTACTTAAATTCTTCACTTTTCACTTGTTAGAACTCACTCGTAAAGTGGAACTTGATATTCTCAAAGTCCTGCTGAGCCATAGAGAGAACGTAGCCAGAGTCGGCAAGGAAAACGTCACGACCGTCCTTGTCCTTTGCCATATACTGGTACTTACGTTTCTTGAATGCCTCAAGCTCCTGAGCATCGTCGCTCTCAATCCAGCAAGCCTTATGCAGATGAACAGGCTCCCAACGACACTTGGCGTTGTACTCGTTCTCAAGTCGGTATTGGATAACCTCAAACTGAAGTTGACCAACGGTGCCCACGATTCTGCGACCATTAAACTGGTTGACGAATAACTGAGCAACACCTTCGTTCATCAACTGCTCAAGTCCTTTCTGAAACTGCTTTGACTTCATTGGGTCATCGTTCTCAATATACTTGAAAAGCTCAGGAGAGAATGAAGGAAGACCGCGGAAATGAATCTTCTCGCCCTCGGTAAGAGTGTCGCCAATCTTGAAGATTCCATTGTCTGGAAGTCCAACGATGTCACCAGCCCAAGCCTCGTCTATGGTTGACTTACGCTGTGCCATGAACTGGGTAGGAGAAGAGAAACGCACCGTCTTGCCCATTCCTACGTGGAGGTAAGGCGCATTTCTTACGAACTTTCCAGAGCATACCTTGCAGAATGCGATACAAGAACGGTGGTTAGGGTCAATGTTGGCTGTAATCTTGAAGATGAAGCCTGTGAACTTCTCTTCCTCTGGGCTAACCATGCGCTCCTCTGCCTTTGTAGGCTTTGGCGATGGCGCAATCTTTACGAAACAGTCGAGAAGTTCCTGAACGCCAAAATTATTGAGCGCAGAACCAAAGAATACTGGTGCAACCTCTGCAGAGCGATATGTCTCAACATCAAATTCTGGATATACACCATCAACGAGTTCGAGATCTTCGCGAAGCTTGTTTGCATCCTGCTCGCCTACAGTCTGGTCGAGTTCATCAGAATTGATATCAACAGCCACCTTCTCCGTTACTCGCTGCTTGTCAGGAGTGAAGAGGTTGAGCTGATTCTCATATATGTTATATACACCTTTGAACTTAGCACCCTGGTTGATAGGCCATGAGAGAGGACGAACCTTGATCTGAAGTTCCTCTTCAAGTTCGTCGAGGAGGTCGAAAGGATCACGGCCTTCACGGTCCATCTTATTGATGAAAATGATAACAGGAGTATTGCGCATACGGCAGACCTCCATGAGCTTACGTGTCTGTGCCTCCACGCCCTTGGCACCATCAACCACGATAATGGCAGAGTCAACGGCTGTGAGTGTGCGGTATGTATCTTCGGCAAAGTCCTGGTGACCAGGGGTGTCGAGAATGTTTACCTTGTAAGGGAGGGCATCCTCTGTTCTTTCTGCCTCAGGAAGATAGTCAAACTCCATTACGGATGTTGATACTGAGATACCACGTTGTTTCTCAATATCCATCCAGTCACTTGTCGCAGTCTTACGGATCTTATTATTCTTAACTGCTCCGGCTACCTGAATCTGTCCGCCGAAAAGCAAGAACTTCTCGGTAAGTGTTGTCTTACCCGCATCCGGGTGTGAGATAATCGCAAAGGTGCGTCTTCTTTCTATTTCTTTGTTCATAAATAAATCGGCATCGGCCCCTCACCTGTCCTTCGGACATCCTCTGACACATACTCGGAGATACTCAATCTCCGACTTCCCCAAGGGACGAGGAGGAAGTTACATTTTTGGGCTGTTGGGGGCGCGATAGGGATTTTATATTGTTCTTAACTTTTTTGTGATTAGAAATACTAATTTCTCCCTCGCCCCTAGGGGAGAGGGTGCCCGCAGGACGGGTGAGGGGCTCTTAGTCCCAGAACTTCGGATCTTCCTTTTCCTTGAAATAATAATCGTTGAGCATACCGATGAAGGTGGTTATTTCCTTTACGGCATTTGCTGTATTCTGGGTTATTTCCTTATTCTGAAGGCGAAGGAGCATAGTGCCATAGGAGCATACCGATGAAGGTGGTTATTTCCTTTACGGCATTTGCTGTATTCTGGGTTATTTCCTTATTCTGAAGGCGAAGGAGCATAGTGCCATAGAGGGCGTTGAAACAGGTCTCAATTTCTCCTGCAGCCTCTCCGTTAGAGTTCTTTTGGCGAAGCTCCACGATGAATGGAAGAACCTTGTAATACTCTGTGCTGTAGAAGGGGAACTTAGGACTGTCAAGCAACTGGGCATGCAGTTCTGATAGCTGTTGCAGCACAATCTTGTTTATCTGAATATGTCCTTTCTCGCGGCATCCCTCCTGATTGATCATGCGGATAAGGTTGCCGTACCAATCCACCATTTCCTCCTTCTGCTCGTCGGTGCAGTCGAAGCGTGAAATGTACTCTTTCTTTATTTGCTGGAGATTACATCCGTAGGCACGTATAATATCCTCTACCTGCCACATATACAGCAGGTATTCTGCAATATTTTCTTTTCTGAGTTTTTGGGCTATTAGCATCGTTGCTTAATAAAAAGTATATAGATTGAATACCGTTCCAATGAACATTATTGCGGAGAGCACCATTACTATGCTACCTATCAGTCGGTTGATGTAGATGATGCTCTTATTGCTGAATTTCTCCCTTACCTTGTCGATCAGCCATGTGAGTCCCCACCACCATAGTAAAGCACCTCCGAAGATGCTGGCATAGCCGAGCGACATCTCAAGTGGGTGGTCAGGTACTACAAATGCCGCCTGTGCATAGCAAGCCATGAAAAGGAAGATAATGAGCGGATTTGAGACAGTGACGATAAAAGCCGTAACTCCGTTGTGGACGAGTGTTCCTTTCTTTCCGCTTACATGGATATTCTTCATAGGATTGCTGCGGAAGCAATAGATACCGAAGATAAAGAGCAGTATGCTACCGAATATCTGCAGATAGAATTTGTTCTGGTGGTCGGTGATGAGATCCATTACGAAACTCATACCGAAGCCTGTTAGCAAGGCATATATTATATCGCTGATAGCGGCACCTACACCTGTTATGAAACCGTATTTGCGTCCTTTGTTCAATGTTCGCTGAACGCATAGCACGCCCACAGGTCCCATAGGGGCTGAAACTACTACACCGATGAAAATACCCTTCAGCAATAGCTCAAGGAAATTTATTTGATCAAATGGGAAAGGCAATTTATCTTGAATTTAAATTACTATCATACACCCTTTAAGGGTGATTGGGCCGTCAAGAGGCCGACTTTTTTAATTTGCGAATGCAAAATTACTAATTTTTCCCGAATTGCATACATTTCTTGTCAAAATAATGCCAAAAACTTTGTAGTATTCATGTTTTTTCTTAATTTTGTACGGAATTTTTGTAAATAAATAGTAAAAATATGAACCAGACAAAACCATATACCATCGGCCTTGACCTTGGTGGAACTAACTCGGAATTTGGAATCGTTGACCATGAAGGTAACATCATCGCTTCTTCTACAATGAAGACTGGTGGCTTCGCTACCGCAGACGACTATGCTGATGCTGCAATCAAGTGCCTTATGCCTATCGTTGAGCAGGTTGGAGGCCTTGAGAAAATAGAATACATGGGTGCGGGTGCGCCTAACGGCAACTACCTCAACGGTTGCATAGAGTTTGCTCCAAACCTTCCTTGGGCTCACGATTCAAAGGTGCCGTTGGCAAAGATGTTCTCCGACCGTCTTGGCGGTCTGCCTGTTCACCTCACCAACGATGCTAATGCTGCGGCTCTTGGTGAAATGACATACGGCGTGGCTCGTGGCATGAAAAACTTTATCGTTATCACTCTCGGTACAGGCGTTGGATCTGGTATTGTGATTAATGGCGAAATGGTATATGGCTGCGACGGTATGGCTGGTGAGCTTGGGCATTTCATAGTTCGTAGGGAGAATGGCCGTAAGTGTGGTTGTGGCCGTAAAGGATGCCTTGAGACCTATTGCTCTGCAACTGGTGTGGCTCGTACAGCAAAGGAAATAGTGTCTTCTACTAATCGTCCTACGCTTCTTCGTGATATAGAGCTCGATAAGATCACATCACTTGATGTCAGCATAGCTGCAGGCAAGGGTGACGAGGTTGCAAAGGAGATCTATGAGTTCACAGGCAGACTGCTTGGCGAGGCTTGTGCCGACTTCGCAACGTTCTGTTCACCAGAGGCTTTCATCTTCTTTGGAGGAATGACAAAGGCTGGTGATTTGCTGTTTGATCCTATCAAGAAAGCGTACGAAGAGAATGTAATGCCAGTCTTCAAGGGTAAGGCTAAGTTTCTTGTTTCAGGTCTTAATGGTGCAGGTGCAGCCGTCTTGGGCGCTGCTGCGGTGAAGTAATGGACAAACTAATCAATACTTTTGGCATTGATGCCAGATGCACAAGACTTCTTGAGTTCTCCTCAGTTGATGAACTCAGGAATCATTGGCAGGAAATAGCTGAGGCTCGCCGACAGGGTAGGCTCCTTATCATAGGTAGGGGAAGTAATCTCTTACCAACAGGTGATTATGACGGTCTCGTGGTTCGTTCAAGAATTATGGGACGTACTATTATTGAAGACTGTGTGCCTTCCGGCTCCCTCTCTACGGGAGAGGGCGGGGGGAGAGGCCGTTGTTGTGTTTGCATCGGCTCTGGCGAAACCGTTGACGATATCATAGCGTGGAGTCTTTCACAAGGTCTTTATGGTATGGAGAATCTGAGTCTCATACCTGGAGAGGTGGGCGCTTCTGCCGTTCAGAACATAGGAGCATATGGTGTTGAGGCAAAGGATTTTATCACTAGTCTTCATGCCCTTGACATCGAGACTGGCGAGATAGTGGAGATAACCAACGCAGAATGTGAATATGGCTATCGACAGTCACGTTTCAAAAAAGACTGGAAGAATCGTTTTATCATTACTGATGTTACCTATCAATTAAGTACCACGTTTACTCCTCATCTTGACTATGGAAATATCCGTAAGGTGCTTGAAGAGAAGGGGATTTCTTGCGATATAAAGGACGGACAGTTGACCGCTCAACTCCTTCGCGACACTATCATAGATATTCGTAATGCTAAGCTTCCAGACTATAATGTGGAGGGTAATGCCGGCTCTTTCTTCATGAATCCTATAGTATCAAAGGAGAAACTCGAAGAGCTGTTGGCTAAATATCCTAATATGCCTTATTATCCAACAGAAGATGCCGTAAAGCTCCCTGCCGGCTGGCTTATTGACCAATGTGGTTGGAAAGGAAAGACTCTCGGTCGTGCTGGAGTTCATGATAAGCAAGCTCTTGTCCTTGTAAATAAGGGAGGTGCAACGGGCGAGGAGGTTGTTGCTTTATGTCGTCAGGTACAGAAAGATGTCCTTGAACGCTTCGGTG
>CACYXI010000185.1 GCA_902778265.1 uncultured Bacteroidales bacterium
AAATCATAAAAATGAAGAATGAGAATATGAAAGATAAAATAGAGATTGGTTCACCGCCTACCGACTCCCTCCCTACGGGGGAGGGCGGGGGGAGAGGCCGTGGTGTAGTTCTTCTTCTCCTCTCCATCCCCCTCTTCCTCCTCCTTAACCTCGCCGTTGGCTCTGTCTCTATCCCTTTGGATGCCGTCTTTGGCATCCTGATGGGAGCTGATTGTGATAATGAGGTGTGGACGAATATCGTGCTTCATACCCGCTTGCCACAATCGCTTACGGCTATTGCCTGTGGCTCAGGACTTGCCGTCGCCGGACTCATGCTTCAGACCGTCTTTCATAATCCGCTTGCAGGCCCTTCGGTTCTCGGCATATCATCGGCTGCAAGTCTTGGTGTGGCGTTTCTCGTCCTTATGTCTGGAAGTATAGGTTGGCATATCGTTTCATCCTTTGGATTCTTCGGAAATACAGCCCTCACTCTCTCGGCTGTTATAGGAGCTTTGTCAGCTATGGCACTTATCGTTTTCCTTTCGCAACGAGTTCATGGAAATGTCACGCTTTTGATAGTTGGTGTGATGATAGGATATATCGCATCTGCTATTATAGGCGTGCTGAAATATTTCAGTAGCGAGGAAGATGTTCGTGCATACGTGGTATGGGGATTGGGTAGTTTTGCCCGCGTTACAGGCGGACAGGTATGGGTGTTCCTCGGACTTGTATTGGCTGTTCTTCCCTTTGGAATGCTGTTGGCAAAGTCCTTGAATATGCTTTTGCTTGGCGAACAGTATGCCACTAATCTCGGACTTAACATCTCTCGTGCTCGCACTCAGATAATCATAGTGGCAGGTATGCTTACGGCTATCGTAACTGCTTATTGTGGTCCTATCATGTTCCTCGGTCTTGCCGTTCCACATATCTGTCGTGGCATCTTCCGAACGGCCGACCATCGCATTCTCCTTCCCGGCACGTTATTATGTGGCGCTTCCCTTGCCCTTATCTGCAATCTCATAGCTCGATTACCGGGAATGGAAGGTGCTTTGCCTGTCAATTCCGTCACCTCTCTTATTGGCGCTCCAATAGCCTTGTGGATATTGTTGAAGAGGAAAAGACCCACCCCCTAACCCCTCCCATAAAGGGAGGGGAGTAGATAGTAAGTTAAACGCAAAAATATAGATGATAAATAAATTTATGAATGGCTCTTTTGATACAGATAATGTAACTACTCCCCTCCCTTTATGGGAGGGGCAGGGGGTGGGTCCGGAAGGCTCAGGGTTAGGCCGTTCCTTCCTCATCGGCGCAGCCACCTCCAATAGCGGTAAGACCACCTTCACTATGGGCTTGCTTCGTGCCTTGCGTGATAGGGGATTGAAGGTGCAGCCATATAAATGTGGGCCAGACTATATTGATACTATGTTTCATGAGATGGCCTCTGGACGTGAATCTGTCAATCTTGATACCTATATGGCATCTGATGAGCATGTCAAGGAGGTTTTCCAACGATATGGTGAGGATGCGGATGTGCGTATTGTCGAGGGCGTTATGGGATTATTTGATGGTTATGATAAGTCGAAAGGCTCAAGTGCGGAGATTGCCATGCTGCTTGATATTCCTGTCATCCTTGTGGTTAATGCAAAATCCGTAGCCTATTCCGTAGCACCTTTGATCTATGGTTTCAAGCACTTTAATCCAATGTTGAAGATTGCAGGAGTCGTGTTTAACATGGTGGCTTCTGAAAATCACTATACCTTTTTGAAACAGGCTTGTGAGGATGCAGGTGTACCTTGTCTTGGATATATGCTTCGCAATCGTGATCTTATCATTCCTGGTCGTCATCTCGGCCTTACAATAGAGGCAAGGGAAGAGACCGAGGAACTAATCAGGCTTGCGGCGAAGGAGGTGGAAGAACATGTAGTGGGGCCGCTCCCCCCGCCCTCCCCCGTAGGGAGGGAGCCGGTTTGTGGAAGAGGAGAATTAACAGAAATGACAAATGTAAAGATGTCGATAGGTTCACCGCCTACCGGCTCCCTCCCTACGGGGGAGGGCGGGGGGAGAGGCCGCTTTTCTCTCTCCATCGCCAAAGACTCCGCCTTCAACTTTACATATCAAGCTAATATTGATGCTCTACGAGAATTGGGAGAGGTCACTTTCTTTTCTCCGATGAATGATGAGAGAATGCCTGAGTGCGATCTTCTGTATCTTCCTGGGGGCTATCCCGAATTGTTTGCCTCTGAGCTTGCCGATAATGTAACGATGCGTGAGAGCATCAAGGCATTTGCGGAGCGTGGTGGACGTATCTTTGCCGAGTGTGGCGGATTTATGTACTTGTGTAATGATATTGACGGCATCCCGATGTGCGGAGTATTCCCGTTCTCAGCAACTATGATGGATGCAAGGCTTCATCTTGGCTATCGGCAGTTGACGAAAGAAAACTCTCAATTCTCAATTCTCAATTTTCAATTGCCCAAAGGCCACGAGTTCCACTATTCTTCCGTAATAGAGCCAGACACTCTTCCTGAAGGGATTAGAAAAGAGCAATTCCAGTTGTCTGCCAAGAATCAGCCGGTTGATACCGCTCTCTATCACTATAAGAATGTCCTTGCCGGCTATACCCATTGGTATTGGGCAGAAACAGGATTTTCAGAATTGCTTGAAATGTTTCAAGGACGGGAGTAATGGTAGGTGATACCGTTGTAAGTCCTATGTAAGTCCGTTGTAACTCCCTTCTGAAAAGGAACCAAACTCGATGAACCTTCGTTCTTAGAACGAACAAATAGCGGAGCTTCATCGAGTTTGGTTCGGAGAAAGAGCGAAGGTATAGCTAAGATGAAGCGAAGGTAAAGAACACCTCATTTCAGATACATCATATAAATCTGTTTCACTTATTTTTTTACCGAAACGGATGTATATGAAGTATCTGATTTTTTAGCTGCATCCTTACACTTAAATATATACAATTTTACAAAGTATGGGTCACAAGTGTATCTTTTTTTTAGAATTTCGCACAAACATGTACATGGTGGTAGTTTTCGATATTTAATCTTCTGTATATCAGGGTGTTCACAACATGTACATGTTTAGGCTTCATGTACATGCTCTTAACATTCTCATTCCCAACGCTTTTACCCTCATTTTTACCCACCATGTACATGTTTGTGCGAAATTCTAAAAAAAAATGCACTTGTAATCTTGACAATTCATAGGGGTATAGATCTGTAAGACCAGCACCTAAAGACTGCAAAAAGAGCGCCAACTATATGAGAATGTGAGTTTTAAGAACTATTTCCATGCGTTTTTCAGGAAAATACTTGCAAATAAGAAAATAATTTCTTATTTTTGCACAAAAATATTAAAAACAAATATTATTATGGGAAACTTAAATAACACAGGCTATAAGCCTGTAAGCAAGCTTCAGAACATAGGAAGTGATGCAAAGACCGTTCTTCATGATTTGAAGAACACTCTTGAGGTACTATCTTCCGACGACCTTGCTTCCATGCGAAATCCGAAATATGAATATGTAATTTAGCATATTATGGAGAATATCTATCCTTGCTTATTCATTATGAATGACTATGAGGAAAGCGATGGGATTCTTCTGTATGTTTCATATTATCGTTTTCACTCGGAAAGTCACACATATACTATATAGTACGCATAGAGGTTTACAAAGATCATGTGTATGGTGTGAAATTCTTTACCAAGCAAAAGCTTAACTCCGTAAAGAAATACTCACACCTTACCAATACTTATGAACCTCGTACCATCTTGTATAGCATTTTCAAATTGATGCTTGACATTCATGCCAAGGATAATCTTGCTTCATTCATGTTTATTGGTAATGCTGACGAAGATGGAAATCAAGAGAACACACGCAGATACCGCCTTTATTGTAATATCATTTCAAACATAATCAGCGACAAATATTTCAAACATTTGCGTTCAAGTAAATATAGTCTTTACATTCTTGCCAATAGACTAAAAATGTCTGATTCTCCATTCTTTGGAGAAGAATTATTAGAACAGTTTATCCAAAGATTCATACAAGAAGAACCAGAACATCCTAATCTCCAATTTGATTGAAGGACGTCAAGGCAAAATTAGCATTCAAGCTGTAATCTTGCTTAGTAGAAAAGAATACATGAACAATAAAAATCACCTCAAATGAGGTGATTTTTTGTTTTATTCTTGCTTCGCCCTAAGTCCGTAGTAGCTCCCATGTAAGTCCCATGTGACTCCCATGTAACTCCCATTTTTCACCCATTAAGAATGGGAACTGGAACGGAGGAGAAGCGAAGAAGAAGCAGACCTGAAGAAGAAGATTATTTGAACACGGAAAACACGAAAGAAACGGAATTTATCAAATAAATTAATGCGGTATTAATGTGTTATTAATGCGATATTATATGTCTCGCTCCGTGAGCGAAACATTAATTGCCACAAATGTCACGTTAATGTCGCATTAATTTTCATGAGTTTCGTGTTCAAAAAAGGACAGTAATTTCATAATTAACGTTTTAATTTATGCCATAATTCGTGTTTCGCCGTAAGTTTTTTTAACTTGCAACATTAATTTGACGTTAATTGAGGCAATAAAAAAATGAATTAAAACATGATTTTTGCTTCTTTCACGTTCAAAACTGAGTTTTCTTCCTCAATTTACCGAGGAAAAATTCATTTTTTCAGATTTTTTACAGGCTTAATAATGAAAAAACATCATGTACACGATGGTACTGTCCGGCGTTAATCGCCTGTATATCAGACAGTTCGTATATAAACAGAACAGAACGAACAGTAGAACAGTTGAATTTTCGAAAGAAAGAATTTCTTCTTTTTCTTATTTTTCTTTATCTTTCTTATTATTATAACTATCTTATTATTAATTATTTATAATATATATTATATATATAATATAATAAAATAGATAGAAAATAGAGATGAATGTATATACCCAAATGCATCTGTACTTCTGTTCTACTGTTCTACTGTCCGCCACACCCGGCTCAGAAAGACTTCTTCCCTACAAAGCTTTTCAGACCATCGCACAACTCTTCGCTTCCTAATCCCATTCACCTTCTAAGCATCTCCATCGATTGCCCTATAACTTTTAGCGGATGAATAAGGGAAAGGAATTAATGGTAATTCGATGGTTTCGCCCATTCTAAATAGGCTCTTTAACGGAGTAAAAGCGAAGTCATAGCAAAGTAGAAGCGGAGTTAAAGAATCCCTCTATATATTCTGCAGTCTCTTCATTCAATTTTCTATTTGACTGCATGGTCAAATTAAAACCATGCTCTCTTAGCTTACAATAACATAAATCATCAGTTTGTACCCTATCCACATATTTCAAGCGAACCACCTTATCAGATTCCAATAATGTCGTTGGCTCATTCAATAAAGAATAAGCCCTATCATCAAAGGCTTCGCGTAAAGATATATCTGTTCTCTCCACTATCATTTTGTACTCAACACGTTTGTATGGCGCTGTAATATACAAATAAACGATGTCACCTTCCTGCACTTTATTCTTTTGCAGATACTCAACAAATCCATAATCACGGATAAAATCGTGCATTCTGAATCGTTTAAGACTTGCGATAAAAATCCAACTCATATCTTTTTCAATTAAGATTTCAAATAGTCCCAATTTTATTACACAAAGTATCTCCACAAAAGTAGCAAAGGACTACGATAAGGCTCTAAAATTTGGTGTTTAACTATTTTGCCGAGATATGTACCCAATACTAATCGCATTAGAGAAATGTTACCGTTCGTCTGATTGATTCTAATGAGTACTTCCTGTTTCTTGTTATTTAAGTTTAGAGGGTTAATATTATTATATTGCCATGATTGAGCGTGAAGTTAGTATTATTTCACCTCAAATTCAAGCATTGTTGTATAGGATGAGTGGGTAATATGAAAATCACCTTGACTGATAACATCCATTCCTATTATCATATCAATATTTTTAAGTGGTCCTCTTACGGCATTCACAAACTCTATGCGAGTTTCACCAAGAACTACATCAATATTGTATGTATTTGTGGTGATAGGATTTCCATCCCAGCCAGATACACGACATATATCAGAAGGAATAAGGGCGCAGGGGAGATTGTCCGTGGATAGCTCCACGTTGACTAACCAAAATATCTTAGTACAACGTATCGTATGTCGCAGAAAAGTGTTACCTTTGCAGCA
>CACYXI010000186.1 GCA_902778265.1 uncultured Bacteroidales bacterium
TCATTCTCATTGGCAAGGGCGACCGTTTTGTTAAGCCCCTGAACAGACCAGGTGCTGAAAGATATAACGTGAAACGAATGCGATTGCTACACGCTCTCTTGATGTTTGATGGCGCTATGTGTTTCACCTTGTTTCCGATCTTTATGCAAAACGTGAAACTCCTCCAGTATATTGGTGGTGTGTGTGTGTTCTTTGGAGCCATTATCGCTGTCCTTCAATTCACTTGGGCAAAGAATAGGTAAAACTGAAATTTAATTGTATGGACTTATGACCGTAGTTCTCATTATATCGGCTATCGTATTGCTGCTTGTTGTGGATGCTCTCATACTTGCTGGCAAATTGGATTTCCTCATGGGGAGATCTTTAAAGCTGGAGGTGTATGGCAGTCTGCCACGACTTAGAGTGATAACGGCACTTTCTATGTTTCTAACGGCTATACCTCTCATCTTGCTACTTACTTGTGAATCAGACTCTCTGACTCTGAAGAATGTTAATGTTTTGGCCGGTTTGGTGTCTTCCTTATTGGGGGTATTAGGTGGTATTTGGGTAAGAAAGAAGGGTAGGGCGAATGAGATGAATCCTATTTTCGTGTCAAGAATGATGCGGAATGAGAAGTATAATGTTTCTCGCGTGAGCTTTCTTATGGCTGCTTGGACACTCGTTGCAGGAATTGGATATATTTCCGTTTATTTCTTTTGCAATAATGCTCTCTTTTGGAAGGTTTACTTTGCAATACTTTTATTGGTAAGTGTCGCTTTTGGTATTCTGCAGTTTACATGGGCAAAGAAATCGTAATATTGTAATTTGTAATAATTTCTTTTCATGGCAAAGACTAAAAACTTTATTCTCCGACTTGATGAGGAGATGATGAATGCCATTGAGGCTTGGGCGGCTGATGAGTTTCGCTCTACCAATGGTCAGCTTCAGTGGATTATCTCTGAGGCCTTGAAGAAGTCTGGCCGTATGAAAAAGAAGAAAAAGAAAGAGACCGAAGAATAGTTAAATTCGTGATTGGTAGTTATACTCAAAAAAAAGTACATAAAAAAGATGAAGACGAGAATTGTTCTGTCGTTCGTTGTTGCTCTCTTGATGCAGTTCACAAACGTTAGTGCTGACAACTATACCGATGGACTTGCGAAACTCATGAATAATGAGGCCGTAGCAAATTATAACATTAAAGTGTTTGAGCAATTGGCTAAGGCTGTTGGTGTAGATGCAGACTATGTAAAAGGTTCGTTTAAGACGGATGCTATTGAATGGTTGGCTGGGCACTATCGCGAGAATATGTCAGAGAAGGATTTTGAAGATATGATTTCTTTCTATATGCAGCCAAAGGTCTTGAGCGCTCAGAAGAAAGTGATTTCTGCTGTTAGTGCAGCCCGAGAAGACAAGAAAGTGGTAGAACAGTTGGGGTTAAAGATGGTGATTCTTTTATTTGGTGGAACACCAGATCCTCTTGAAGAACCAAAATGTGATCCGCAGTTGAAAAAGGAACTTCTTCGTTGGATGGAGAACAATGGTTCGGTAGAGGCTTTTACTGCAATGTGTAAGGATGTTGTCGATGTAGGCGTCAAGCAGAAATATCCCAATGCTTCGGATAATGAGAAAATAATGCTTTCACCAGAGGTGACAGGTTTGTTGTCGTATATGGGAGATAATGCATCTGTGCTTCTTTTGATGGCAATGGTTGAAAAGGTTGGTTTGGAAGATTTACAGACTCTTAATGCTATTGAGAGCAAACCTTTCTTCGAGAGCTATAAAAAAACGAATCTTTCTTTGGCTAACGATGTGTCAACTATAAGGGCTAAACTCTTGGCTGGCAAAAAAGAAGAAATAAACTCGGAAAGTAAAAACTGAAAATAATTTTTGTTTGTGTCGCCTCCTCGTCTTTTATGGATGAGGAGGTTTAATTATTGTTTTTATGCTAAAATTATAATATGAAATAATTAATTATAAGTAAATATTTATGTTAAGAACGGCAAAAATGGGCGAAAATATTTAACATTTTATTCCTTTGTTCCAGAAATCTTAATATCTTTGCATTCGGGAAATCAAAGAACGTGCGCCAGCCTTTGGACTGACACACACTTTTCCCTTCATGCGAGGTTGTTTCGCACGTTGCACTAAAAATATTGGAAAATAGATGAAGAAATCAACTATATGGCTCGTCGCTGTTGTCATGGGACTCTCGTTTGTAGGTCTTCTCTACCTGCAAATATCGTATATAGAGGAGATGACCAAGATGAAGCGTGAGCAATTCAACGAATCAGTCACCAGAGCCTTGGATCAGGTGTCACGAAATCTGGAGATGGATCAGACTGCCAGATACTTGGAGAAGGATGTCAACGCTACTGAGCGTAGGGCTTTCAAACTCGATTCTATAGCTCCTGTTGGTGGTCAGGTGAATGCTGGTATTCAGCAGTCGCATCAGTATTCTGTTACAGGTGAGGATGGTACGATATACTCTTCTTATGTTCAGAAGACTATCAAGCTAAAGCCTAATAAGGTGCCAAAGGCGATGATACTGCATTCTGACAAGAATTCTATCTCGGAGGCAGCTAAGTCGATGCAGGAGATAATCCGTAACAGGTATGTCTATCAGAAAGAGCTTCTTGATGAGGTGGTGTATAGCATTCTCTATACTGCATCGGATAAGCCTCTTAATGAGAGAATCAACTTCAAGCAGCTTGATCAGAATATCCGAGGTGAGCTTCTCAATAATGGTATCTCCATTCCATATCATTTCAAGGTGAATACAAGTGATGGTAGGGAGGTCTATCGTTGTCCTGACTATACTGATGAGGGCGAGGAGAATACCTATACGCAGATTCTCTTCCGCAACGACCCTCACTCTAAGATGGGTGTTATGAACATTCACTTCCCTGATATGTCGAGCTACATCTTCTCAAGCGTGAAGTTCATGATTCCGGCACTTATCTTCACAGGTGTATTGCTCATCACGTTCATCTTCACTATCGTGGTGATCTTCCGTCAGAAGCGATTCTCTGAGATGCGTAATGACTTCATCAATAACATGACGCATGAGTTCAAGACTCCTATCTCAAGTATCTCGCTTGCAGCTCAGATGCTCAAGGATGATACCATCACCAAGTCGCCAACTATGCTCTCGCATCTTTCTGGTGTTATCGTTGATGAGACAAAGCGTTTGCGTTTTCAGGTAGAGAAGGTTCTGCAGATGTCTATGTTCGATCATAAGAAGGTTACATTCAAGAAACGTGAGCTTGAGCTTAACGAACTTGTGGATGGCGTTATCAACACATTTAACTTGAAGGTTGAGGCTTCTGGAGGAAAGATTGATAGTAGTTTGGCTGCAACAAGTTCAAAGGTATATGTTGATGAGATGCACCTTACAAATGTGGTGTTCAACCTCATGGATAATGCGGTTAAGTACAAGAAGGAAGATGTGGATATTCATCTGACTGTCCGTACATGGAACGACTCTACTCATGTTTATCTCTCTATTGCCGATAATGGTATTGGTATCAAGAAGGAGAACCTGAAGAAGATTTTTGAGAAGTTCTATCGTGTTCACACAGGTAATCGTCATGATGTCAAGGGCTTTGGACTTGGTCTTGCCTATGTCAAGCAAATAGTGGATCTCCACAAGGGTACTATCCATGCTGAATCTGAGATCGGCAAGGGCACAAAGTTCATCATTAAGTTGCCATTGTGTTAGTGGCCGGATTGGCCGGAATTTCCGGAATGTCCGGATTTTCTGGGAAAACAGAAAAAACAAAATGTAAAATATAACTATTATGGAAGAAAATGTAAAAATTCTGCTTTGCGAGGATGATGAGAACCTCGGTATGTTACTTCGTGAGTATCTTCAGGCTAAGGGCTTCACAACTGAGCTTTGTCCTGATGGTGAGGCTGGTTTCCGTGCTTTCCAGCGTGACAAGTTTGATATTTGCGTCCTTGACGTGATGATGCCAAAGAAGGATGGCTTCACACTCGCTTCTGATATCCGTCAGAGTAACCTTGAGATACCTATCATCTTCTTGACAGCTAAGCAGTTGAAGGAAGATATTCTTGAGGGCTTCAAGATTGGTGCAGACGATTATATCACCAAGCCATTCTCTATGGAAGAGCTTGTATTCCGTATAGAGGCTATCCTTCGTCGTGTTCGTGGTAAGAAGACAAAGGAAAGCTCTGTATATCAGCTCGGTCGCTTCACCTTCGACACTCAGAAGCAGCTTCTCACCAATGGTGACAAGATGGTTAAGCTCACAACCAAGGAGAACGAGCTTCTTTCTCTTCTCTGTAGCCATGCAAATGAGATTCTCCAGCGTGACTTCGCTCTGAAGACTATCTGGATTGATGATAACTACTTCAACGCTCGTTCAATGGATGTTTACATCACAAAGCTTCGTAAGCACCTCAAGGATGATGAGCAGATAGAGATCATCAACATCCACGGTAAAGGCTATAAGCTCATAGTTCCAGGGGAGGAGTAAATAAGTGAAAAATGAAAAATTATAAAATGAAAAATCATTTCATGTACAATTTGCCATTTACAATGTACAATTTGTAACTTGTATTTTTCATTTTATAATTTTTCATTTTTCATTTTCCAATACACGCTCTGTGTTACGCCTCTTGCCGCAAGGTAAAGAATAAAGGCGAGCCACAGGGCGTGATTGTGTAATGTCTTTTCGAGAGAGAAATATGTGGTGAAGAACACGATAGCGGCAACGAATGTTCCTGATAGCATACCTCTTGTCATTGTCATACCAATAAACACACCGTCCCATACAAAAGCTACCATTCCTGCTATTGGTATAAGTATAGCCCAGAAAATATATTCCTCAGAAGCAGAAACAACATTTTCTTCATCTGTCAGGAGACGGAGGAAATCAAGTCCGCCAATGCCATATACAACGGAATAGATAGCCGTTATGCCTATGCTCCAATAGAAAACCTTCCTTATTGTTTCCTTGAGAGAGGTCATATCACCTGCGCCATAGAATCGTCCACACAAAGCCTCTGCGGCATATGCAAAGCCGTCCATGAAGTATGAGTAGAGAATAAAGAACTGCATAAGTATGGTGTTGACTGCCAAAATTATATCTCCGTCTTTTGCTCCTGCGGCAACAAAGTATAGATTGACAGAAACAAGGAATAACGTGCGAAGGAAAATGTCTCGGTTTACCGTGAAGAAAGCCTTCATTGCCGTTGGCTCGAAGATAGATGATGGGTGTTGGGTGTTGGGTGATGGGTGTTGGTGGTTTGATCTATACGCTAACACCCAACACCTAACACCTATCACCCGTGAACTTTTCTTTATGAAGAAGAAACTGCCCATGATAAAGCCTGCCCATTGTGCTATCAGGGTACCCAAGGCAACACCTTCGATCTTCATCTTTAGACAATAGACCAATAGTAAGGAAACAAGAATATTCACCACATTCTGGGTGATGGAGATAAGCATCGGAATCTTTGTGTTCTGCATACCCACGAACCAACCATTTAAGGCAAAGAGACCGAGACTTGCTGGTGCTCCCCAAATGCAGATATAGCAGTAGGAATAAACAAGTTGCGTGACATTCTCGTCGGGGGCTATGAACCACATTGCAAGGTGGAGTAGGGGATATTGTAAGATAATGATAGCCAGTCCAATAAGTAAAGAAATGCTGATAGCCCTCAATCCCGTTAGTTCTGCCTCCTCAAAATCTTTCCTTCCGTATGCCTGAGCCGTTATACCGCCAGTTCCCATTCTCAAAAAGGCGAATAGCCAGTACATGATGTTGAACACCATTGATCCAACGGCAATAGCACCAATATAACGAGCCTCACCCATGTGACCTGTGATGGCGGTATCTACAAGTCCGAGCAGGGGTACGGTTATGTTCGAGACAATGGAGGGAAGAGCGAGATTGATAATTCTGCGATGCATTTTTTATTGGGTGTTGGGTGGTAGGTGTTGGGTGATTGAGGTTACAAAGTTACTGTATTTTCATCGAAAATCGAACTTTAATATTATAAATATTAGGAAATAACGGAATTTATTTTGTTAAGTCAAGAATATTTGCTAATTTTGCATCTTAAAATTATAAAAATAGTAAATAGTAAATAAAAAAATAGTAAATCTCAATGATGACAGCAAACGAAATCCGTGACTCGTTCAAGAATTTCTTCGAACAGAAAGGACATGCCATTGTGCCAAG
>CACYXI010000187.1 GCA_902778265.1 uncultured Bacteroidales bacterium
GGGTTCCTCACCACCTTCATTGGATTCACCACCATTGGGTTCCTCACCTCCTTCATTGGATTCACCGCCATTGGGTTCCTCACCTCCTTCGTTGGATTCTCCACCATTGGGCTCTTCACCTCCTTCAGGGGTATCGCTGCCATCACCTGGGGGCGGTTGCTGATGATCATCGTCATCTGACGTATCTTTTTCTTCAGGGGCCTTGCCGTCATCTTCTAAGTCACCTCCCGCTCCTGGTGGGGGCGGTTGCTGATCATCATCTGATGAATCTTCGTCTTGCGGTTCCCTATGTTCATTAGGGTGTATATTATTTCTTTCCTGGTCTTCTGGACCATGCAACTGATCCTTATATTTGTCGGAGTCAGTATCCCATCCATCATTTCCATAACCACCACCAGAGCCCTCTCCTCCTTCATAGCCATCACCATAAGGATCATTAGTATCACCATTGTCGTTATCCCATGCATTAGGAATAGGTTCGTGTTCCCATGGGTTATTGTCAGATGGATTCTCGTTGCCATCGTTACCACCAGTAACGTCCCAATCCCATTCATTATCCTTTGAGAAGTCACTATCAAAATCACCACCACCTCCTGATTCGCTTGAAGAGTAGTCTGGTCCCACACCCGTCAAATCACTTCCAGATTCACTCGAGGAATAATCTGGGCCACTTTGGGTTAAGTCACTACCAGATTCACTTGATGAGAAGTCGGGAGTATTATCTGTAGTCTCTCCTGCATCTAAGCCATCACTGGAAGAACGCGTCGTATCAGACTCAAAGTCACTGCCTCTTGGCTGCTCTGAGTCAGACGTATCATCCTGCCATTTAGATAAATCACTTTCGCCAAAACTTCTCATTACTATTATTCTTTTGGAGTTTATTTTTTTAGTATTCCCGTTGAACAGATTTCTCGATATCTATGGGGAATATTCTCAACTTCGTATCATATTTCAACCGTCTCCAGAAGTGCACCTTTACACAAGTACGTAACTCTGGGCTGAAAGGCTCGTCATTTAATTCTGCTTTCACTAAAGCTGTAAACTTTGAAAAAGTTTCTTTGACACACTCAGACTTGTTAGTGCCATTAGGAATATTTTGTCTGAATATACGTCTGGCAATCTCACGAGCCAAGAGTCTTCGCTCATAGTCACAGCATTTCTGGCAACAAGGAGTAAAAGCACACTCTGGATATGGTCGTAGTTTATCTTGCTTATCATTCCAATATGTTGATAATTGCTTTATTCCATCATCAGAGAGTGAGATGCTTATCTGATTATTCAGTCTATAATCCGGTGTTATTATTTCCTCTGGTTCATCCAAACGATTAAAGAACAAGAAAGCTTCTCCTGGCTTCAACTTAGCCAATCGAGCCATTTGTGTTTCACTCATACTTGTAGAATTAGCAAGAATTTCTTTATCTTGTCCTTCTACCAATCGGAATGCCACTTTAATATCAGTAAGAGCAACAATATCAATTCCAACTTTACGAGGTGATTGATCGGCTATAGCAATACCTACGCCATACGATCGGATCTCTGCTAACATTCTTTTTACTAGCCCTTGTGCAATAGCACTAGGATTAGCGGAACCTTCTCCTACATTCGTATCAGCATCAAGTAAAACATGAGCCTCTTCAAGTAGGATGAAGTTCCGCAATCCACCTTCACCTATGTAGTTAGCATTCACGTAAGCAAGAATTGACAGTAAAAGCAATGCAATAATCAATGCTTTTTGCTCGCTATTCTCTATTGCAGCCAATTCTATGATCGTCGGCTTCGAAAGAATATCTTCTATTGGTATAGAGTAGTAGTTGTCAAAGAGGTTGATGAGACTCTTCAGACGAACAACACCAGCACGACCGATATTGCGTGCATCACCAGTATACCCAATCTCGTCAAAGGTTTCTTCAAAGCACTTAACAAAATCTGCAATATTGAATATCTGCCCTTTATTATCGGTTGTATAAGAGTCCAACCATCGGAAATCGGAATAACAATTATTGACCGTATCCTCAAATATCTTGTCAAGAGGAGTAGACATGGAAACTCCAGCTGCAAAAGCCGTCTTCAATGTTGACTTATACGTTTCAAGTCTTACGTTTTTAGGCGGAACGAAAGGATTAAAGACAAAGGGTGAAATAAAATTCTTTCCTGGTGTAAATACTTGTAATTCTGGAATACTCTGAACAAGTGCACGATATTCATTTTTCGCAGGTTCAATAACCAAGAAAGGTATATGATGCTCTTTCCATAAACGGTCAAGCAAACCTACTGAAAATGTTGTCTTACCAGAACCTGGTGTACCAACAACCAGCATATGCTTAGCAAGGTCTTTCAATGTGAATCCTATAGAGTTGTCTGTAGCTGATTTTAGCTTACCAACCTCTATATCTCCTGCATTAATAAGGTTCTGGGAGTATGTTTTACTGGCCTTCTCCGTCTCGTTAACCGTCAGACCTGCATTAATTCTTTCATCGCCAATAGGAAGGCGGAAGAAAGTTGCAGCCTCATCAGCCGTAATAATGAATGGGAAACGATAGAGGGCATTGCTGACATATCCACTATTCCATATAGAAGCGTTTCTGTTTCTATTCAAAAGAATATCACTCACAACCCAGGGTTGAGGGTACAGCATCTCTTGAGTAGCGCAAAAATCCTCTTTTGGAAGATTAACAATTTGGAGATTTGGCGAAACTTGCTGGGTAGAGTTTAGTTGTCCCATTACACGAGTAGAAACGGCACTTAAGGAACTTGACTCACCAAAAATCAGAATATTATATTGGAACAATGCGCGACTTTTATTATCAGCATAGTACCTATACAGATTGCTTAGCCTTTCTGCATTCGTAAAACTGACATTTCCCACCTGTCTATCAGCTACTCCCTGACTTAGCATACTTACATTTTGACTAAGCCTGTTCAATTCTGCCAATTCATCATTATTATAATAGGTAGGAATCAACTGAAAAGAAACAGCACACCCTGGATGCATGATCAAGATATTGGCGATACGACTTAGATCCTGATAATCAGTTGGAAATTTATCATATCCATAACAAACAGGCAAATAACTATTCTGCAAATCTTCAACACGCTCTTCTTTTACAATTGCCTGACATCCTCCGTACATAACGGCCTTGAATCTTTCAAAAAAGTCAGCAAAACCACAATCTCTATACTCATATTTACAATTATCAAGTGTTGCTTTTAAAAGACCGCTTAAAGTCAGAAGTATTTGCTCTACTTGTCGCTCTTCTCTGTTAATACAACGAAGAAGAATATAAAGATTAATCTTGGCTTTATAAGGTTGATTCTCTACAGCTTCGGTAATCCAACTAAGGTCAATTGATATATCAGGTGCCTGACCTGTAGCATTGAATATTTCTTTATAATGCTGAAACACTTCCCCTAACAGATTTGCCATTTCCTGAGCATATTGTTGTACATGTTCTTGGGGCAACTTATTTTCAGACAATGTTGATACATGAGGAATAGATTCGATTACGAGAATCTTTACTCCTACATATTCACCACTATATATTTTCACAGTTCCTATCATAGCATGCGAGCTACCTGTTAGTAGTACTATGCTCAACGGCCCCCAAGATTAAGCTATACTTATAAAATACGAAAGACGTGGGAGTCACTACTTCTCGCTCATCCCGCTGCTGGGCTCTCGCATTGCCTTGACCAGGATAAGCAACTCGAGTTAGCCCACGTCGTGATATATTGCAGATAATACAATACACCCAACGTAGACGCTCCGTTGCGTATCTTCTGGTCTTGAACTTGCGAGATTCAGCAGCCGAAGATAACGTCCGTAAACGTCCTTTTACCAATAAAAACGACCCCTTTGCCCTTGCGAACTAACTGAGTCAATTGCAAAGATAAAGATTATTTGTGAAACTAGCAAGAAATTCCCTAAAAATTTTATAAAATTATTGAGAATGAGGGAAATGAGAGGGGGAAAAAGCCCCCAAAGCCAGTCTATTCATCATGCGCGCATGCGATCTTTATTTATTTACGAGCGGATGTGCTGAAATTGGCACATCCGCTCTAAATAATCATTGTTAATGAGTATACTTATACGATGACTTCGAAGATACGCTTGCTGTTCCACTCTATCCATTTTGCCGACGTTGATGCTGATTGTGAACTGCTTCGTCAGAATCTGGAGCGTGCTATGCAGGCCTTTCTTGAGAATAAGATTCTCATCAAGGAATTCTGCGACATGAAACTCGACTTCCGCCGCATCCTTCAAGAAGAGGCTCAAATTGTTTTCAAAAAATATAAGTAGAGAACTGCTATAACATACTTGGTGCTTACCGCTTTGGAAAGTCTTTCTATCAGTTAATTCATTAAATTCTCATACTTGCTGATGGCGAGGGAGGTCTTCAGACGACCGATGGCGATAATCTTCTCGGATTTGTGGTAGTCGAAGCTGCCGTAGCGGGTCATCTGGATGTCGACGAGCATGTCGGGGTTGGTGAGCTTGGCCATGAGGATGGAGTTCTGACGGATCATCAGCGAACTGGTGCGCGAGAGGACGGTGTAGTAGTTGAAGTCGAGGTTATCGGGGATGAGCTTGTCGAGGATCTGGGCCTTCAGCGACTTGTCTCTCTTACGGCGTTCGAGCAGTCCTTGCTGCAATTCCCACTGGGCTTTGTAATCGTGGCCGCTGACATCGACGCCGACGAGGATGTCGCCTGAGTGGCGTTTGACACGGTTCAGGGGAATGGGGTTGAGCACGCCTCCGTCGATGAGGACCATGCCATTGCGCTGCACGGGCTCGTAGAACGAGGGGAGGGAGATGCTGGCACGGATGGCCTCAAAGAGGCTGCCCTTCCTGATGATGATCTCGCGCCCGGCTTTCAGGTCGGTGGCTACGGCACAATAGGGTATCGGCAGGTCCTCGATGGCGACATCGGGCACAAACTCCATGATGGCCTCGATGATGCGCTTGCCCTTCACCAGATGATTGAGCGAGAATGAGAAGTCGGTGAGTTCGAGCATCTTCTTCCTGTCGATGGTCTTCATCCAGGCTCGGAACGTCTCGAGCTTGCCTGCGGCATAGACGCCTCCGATGAGGGCTCCCATGGAGCAGCCTGCTATCGAACTGATGCGATAGCCGTTGGTCTCGAGTTCCTCAATGGCTCCGATATGGGCAAGTCCTCTTGCACCGCCACTCGAAAGGACTAATGCTACGTCTTTTTTCATAATAAGTTTAATTTCTGTTGCAAAGGTACGAAAAATAGTGAAAAGTGAATAGTGAAAAGAGAAAAATTTGTATCTTTGCCCCCGAATCAATGTCAAAGAGACCGTAGCCGAGATGATCAGATATACGAAACGGGAAGAGATATGGAATGCTGCGTCGCACGGCGGCGGGATTCTGATGGGAGTGGTGTTCGGCATCATCTTCCTCATCTGGTGTTTCCAAAGCGATAACAACTGGGCACGGTGGGGTGTGATCCTCTATCTCTTCGGCATGTTGGGCTCGTATGCGGCCTCCACGCTCTACCACTCGATGAAGCATCATTCGAAGTGGAAGGAACGTTTGCGCAAGTGGGATCATGCGGCTATTTATTGGCATATCGCGGGAAGCTACTCGCCACTGACATTGGTAGCGTTGCGCGAGCAGGGCTACTGGGGCTGGAGTCTCTTTATCTTTGTCTGGGCCTGTGCGGTAGCCGGAACCATCGTGAGTTTTATCCGTCTGAAGGAACACTCGAACGTAGAGACATTCTGTTTCATCGGTATGGGTCTGAGTGTGCTCGTGGCCTTCAAACCGCTGTTGGATTCCGTGTCGGCAGCAGCCGTCAGTTGGATCATCGCAGAAGGAGTATGTTATATCACAGGAGCCGTGTTCTATAGTCTGAACAAGATGAAATATATGCACTCGCTGTTCCATTTCTCTGTGTTGGCTGGTTCCGTTTGTCATGTCATCGTTGTTTGGGATGTGTTGATGGAGTATCTTTGAGTTATTCTTAGACAAAAGAACAAAAGAAACCAAAAAAATATGTCCTTATGTTCTTATGTCTAAAAAAA
>CACYXI010000188.1 GCA_902778265.1 uncultured Bacteroidales bacterium
CACGTATTTGTCGAGTCGCGGATTGACAATAGTCTGAACGGCGTCCCACATTCCCGGCCAAAGGGACTCCATAACTCGCTGCATGCTGTCGGACTTATCGGCTTTCTCCTTGACTTCCCCGGCGTTCTCCGCGGTAATGCCCATTCTCGACATCTCGTCGTACTGCTGAATCTTGCGGATAGCGATGGCATTCTGGCGCAGTTCCTGCTTGGCGATGGCTCGGCTCCTGCGTGTCAGTTCTGCCACATGGGTACTGTCGAAGCTGCGCAGGATGGTCTGCATATCGGTCATGATGCTTTTGATTTCATTGTTCTGCTGTCTTCTGAACTCTTCGGCATTTGTGAAAACCGATTTCCTCTGGCTCCTGACCTTATCCACCTCCTGAAATGCCGCCATAATCACGTCCATCATCGTCATCTTCGTCTTGCCCTTCGCTTTCAGGTTCTCGATAATGGCACCGCTACTTTTCGGGTTATAGGTAAAAACGGCATCGCAGAAACCATTGAATGCCACCGACTCAGACGGGTCGCCAACAGCATCGGCCAGTTCTCTTGCCCGTAGTTCCAGTTCATTTTTCTCATTCCTGGCAGTTTCTTTCTCCTTATTGATATTGTTCAATTCCTGACGGGCATTGTCTATCATATCGTTAAGTCTTGACGACGCTTCCCGTTTCTCGGCCAAGGATGACTCAAAATTGTCGAGCGCCCATGCTGCCTGATCAATTTTCTTCTCAGTTTCCTGAGCCTTCTTCTCTGCCTCTTCCGCTTTCTTCAAAGCCTCCAGTCTTTCTCGCTCCAACTGACGTTTGTTCTTCTTTCTGTGCTCCTTCCGTTCCTCCGCCGTCATCAGCGAAGTGTCCTCTCCACGGGATAACCCCCATTTGTCACCGACCTCATCGTGAAGCATTGTGTGCCACTGCTTATACGACTGCGAGGCTGCAAACCTTGACCGCAAGCACCTTCTTCTTTTTTGCTGGCCTGTAGAACATCTGTTCGTCCTCACTCAGCCTGCCAAACTGACGGGTGGTGATGTGCTCAGGGCGTTTCTTTCCGTCGCTCCTTATATCCAAATTGAGTTCATAGCCGCCAACTTTTCCGCGTTTCACTCGCTCGGCAACGGGAATCACCAACGCATGGAAATGCGGGGTGGTCTCGTCAATATGGCACTCGAAGCCGATGACATTCTCCTCGCCGAACTTCCGGCACAGGAAGTCATAGTAATCCAAAGCCATCGTCTCAATCTGCTTGCGCCCGCGGCAGTTCGGGTCATCGGCAAGCGTAACGTTACCGTTGTCCTCCTGCCAGTCAAGATCCGTCGGCTTGCCGAAAGCAATCTCCGTCATGCGGTCGTGGTCGCCGCTGATAACGAAATCGACGCACGTGTTCGGCTGGTTCGGCGCATCCTTCGCCCAAGGCTTGTAGTCCAGTTCCTTCAGCCGCTGCTCATATCTTTGCTTCAAGGTCTTCCGTTGAGAACCCAAAGAGATGATGCGAGGCTTGATGTAATGCGTCTGGCCGTTCTTCATAATCATGGTATGACCTCTCTTTATTTCAAAGTTCTACCATAGTATTTACAACTCGCTGTGTACCAATATGTTTTGATTAAAACGGTAGAAAAGTGGTGACGCAGATTCTATAGATGGGGGAAATGATGAAGAATTAACGTATTTAACTTTTGTAAACCACAAAAATGAAGGAAGTGTGCAGATTTTGTATAGTAAGTTATGCTTGCAAGGAATAACCTTGGCTGGTTACGTTCTTTTTAAGCTTACAAGACACAAAATCTCTTAATAATCTCAAAAAACACATTCGTTAGTGCCATTTTTGAATGAATGTTCTTATATTGTCGATTATTTTGTGTATCTTTGCGTTCAAATTAAAGAGATTTGCAAATGAAAGATTTGAATCGTATCAAAGTTGTACTCGTTGAAAAGAAGCGGGAACAATGAAATAGGATTACTTCCCTTTATACAGACTCATAATCAACTCTGTTTATGTACAATAAATAAGCGAGAACTTGAAGAAAGACAAGTCCTCGCTTAAAATAGCACATTACTTCTCCCTATCAAAATATAATGTATAATACTTCTGCCCTCTGTTCCTATTAAAACCTTTTTCTATATTCTCCTCCCCTCCAAGTATATTCAATTCAAAATTGTCATCCAGTCGTATTTTAGTTGCGGTTTTAACTCCTCTCTTGCTGATACATTCCCTCTTCCCTTGGAACGAGTCTTTAAATGTCAACTCATTCTTCTCCTGAAAACTATCCACAAAATTCATAAATGCATCACTCGCTCCGACTGGTTCGAATGCATTTTCCGCAATAGCGCCAATAGAAACCGAAGGTTCCCCCAAAGTCTCTATCACCTTGTTCATCATCACGGCTTTGGTTGCCTTATCATAATCTTCTGGCAACTTAAGAATAAAACTTTTGCACATCGCCACAGCCTGCTCGGTCTGCCTGAAATCATCCTCACAACGTTTTAATTGCAAGAAGTCATTCACCCAATATTTAGCATCGCTTCTTGTTAGCATTGTCTACAACACAAGCCACATACCCTTCGTTTTTTTTAATATTGAATATCAGACAGCCCTTATCGAGTTTGTTAATACTCATGCCCGTTTGGCTTTCAACGCTAAAGCCACCAGCAACATGGTTAATACGAATATAGGTATCTTTATTCTCTGACTTAAATAGTCCAATTGCATCTACAGTTTCTCCGTCTAAAATACAATCCTTAAAATAAACTACGTAGAGGTCGCCACGCTTAATATTCGGATGCTCACTCTGCTCATACAGGTATCTCGCCATCTTTTTACTCTGCTCATGAAAAGTACCATCATTTTCAAACGCTTCACTTACATAGGAATATACAGCATTAAGATCTCTATCTGTCGGATGACTAAATCTATACCTTTCCTCATCCTTAAAAGCCATCAGGAAATATGATTTCAAGATTTCACCCAGCGTTTCGTCCAATTCTACGGGTGATTCAGATAATTCCACTCCCTCCACAGCCGCCTTGTTGCCTATTCTATGTACCGATAAGGCTTTTATTTTTATATATTCTTTGTAGAGCATTTCACTATCGCTTTTATTATTTGTACAACATTGGATGTTTCAAACAAGTTATAGCACCACATCAACCCAACCAACAAGGCAAATAACACTAAAGCAATAGCCCATATCCATGTATATCTGCTCTTTTGCCACAATATGTAGTTAGCATGTGTCCCATCTTTTCTCGGGTCGCTATCCTCAAACATTTTTTGCTTTTCTTCTTCGCTCAGCAACTGGCTGTATCGTTCTTTAAGTTGCTCGTAGTGCTTCGTAAACAGTTTCTCCTTTCTGCATAACGACTCCCGTGAATATACCAAATTAACCGCTGATAAAGCAATGAAGGCTAACGATAGTATAGCTATGTTCCCCGTGAACGCACCGGCAATGTCTCCGCGAGCTATCACGCGTACCACCATAACGGTCAGGAAGAACGTTCCCAACGAAATGACACTTTTATGAAAATCACCAGTGAACCCTTCTACTATAGCATTTACCCTCTCCTACATATCAAGGAGCGTCTTCGACACATCGTTCCTAACCTTGATATACTGCCTCACATTTTCCTTCTCGAATATCTTGAAGTTTGACTTGATTGCACCCAAGGTGGAATCATTCAACTTCAATTTGTTGATGTCTGGACAATTCAGCGAAATAATATTTCTGGTTATGCTTAATCGGTCAGACGTGTAGCCTCCTGTATAACACCAGTCATATATTTTGTACCATTGCTCCGTTGAAGTCGTATCAAACTCTAAATCTTTTGTTTTAACTGCCTGCGACTCCATCATCATCATCTTGTACCCAGATAGCCTCAACGTCAGACCAGTCTTATTCATAGAAGAGAAATCGGCGACAACACACACACAAAGCAATGAACATAGTTGTTCAAACATTCCAGAAAGGACTCCGCATCTCCCTCTACTCACAGTATGGAAATCATCTGGCGTCAGATTGGTACATCTGTTATTCCATTGACACAACTCTTCACATTTTTCTTTTCTCTTCTTCCCATCATTATTCCCTGTTATATTGGGTTGCGGGTCATCTTTCTTAATGACAGCAATACTGCTGGTATTGAAACTTTCATATTCTTCACTCCATATTTCCAACACCAACTTCTCACCTAGTTTATTTTGGAAAGCATTCAGAACCTCGGTTACAGTCAACCCATTTATATAGTTTAGGAACAGAGCATAATCATATATTGTGAGAGTATCGTTACTCTTGGTCTTCGTAATAGTATAAGTCAGGGTTACATCCACGTCATAATACGGCTGCAATTGGTTCCTATCACATGCCTCAGCAATATCTGCCCCAGTCCGCAAGTCAAACAAGTCATCATCACCCTCCGTTATCATCTGCAATCGCCAAGAATCTCGATCCGAGATACTCAGCAGCAGAATTTGCAAAGTATTCTCATCGGGCGTTCTTTTCAAAGAGAGTTTTACTTCGCACACCAATTGCGCAAAGTTCTCCTTAATGGATACACTTTTCTGCTCACCATACAGTCGAGCTATGGCTTCTATCTTTCCTCTCATCATTCTTGATTCTCTGCGATGTGTTTCAGTTTCTCAGCATACTTGTAACCATCCTCGCTTTGTATCATCACGAACTTAGTACCATCCGTTTCTTCGTGGGGCACAATTGTTCTCTCAATATGAGGAATATTCTGTTTCAACACCAGCGTAATGTCATTCGTCAGTTTGATCTCGTTCTTCATCTTGGCCGTTATCTTTGAAGGCACCTTTTCAAAACGGCTGTCAAAATCATGTTGTGCAGGCAGGGCTTTCGCCTTTATTGCCAGTTCATTCATGTTCAAACTGTTCTCCTCCGGTTTATACACAGCCAAGATATTATCTGCATAATGATCCATTGAGAACTCCCCCTCACTGCGCATATATGCTACTGTCGTATTCCACAACACCAAGTAGTCACTCTTACTCTTCTTCTTGACAGGATCAAGAATCTTGGATTTCAGATAGTTGAACGCTCTTTCCGTATTCTCACCATTATCATGTAGTGCTTTCAAATCAAGGAATTCATCATACCAATATTTGCTCTGTTTGGAATTCACATCAAAAGTCACCATTTCACCAAAGCTATATGCCCCAGCATTCACGGTGATGTTGGCGGCAAACGACTTAAATATCTTCTTCTTCGTAGGAAGACCATTTTTCTTTTCGCCTGTAGTCTCTTCTAAGAACTCCGTATAATCCGCTTTGCAAATGACCATCTTATATTCTGTATCGGTCATCTTACAATATGCTATCAGGAGAATACCTTTTTGTATTTCAGTGATAGTATGATAACGTTGCTGGGCATCATCCTCTTTTTGTAGCAAACGATTAGCAATGTCCATTGCACGACTATCACGATTACTGTTGTTAACAATATCGCCTATCCATGTCTTCATCGTGAGTTCATCATCCTTAAACTTATAGCGTCTCTCTCCTGCATTGACAGTAATCTGGCCAACGATGTCCATCACATAATCTTTCACATTGCCTTCACTGTTTAAAGGTTCTTCCTGAACATTATTGTTCTCGTGATCAATTTTGATAAGTTTCAAGTACTCAACAGTCATATTATATTTGAATTAACAGTTTATCGTGAAATACAGAAATGTGCGCCATTTTACCATTTCTGTTTATAATAAAACCCATACTCCATCATTATCCTTGCCTTCACGCTTCAAAACACCACGCTTCTGCAAAGCAGAAAGGTCTCGTTCAATGGTGCGTTGACTCACCAACAAAGTCTCCGACATTTGTTTGCCGGTGATTGTCGGAGACTCTTTGATGAGATCTAGTATTTTCTGTTGACGCTCAGTGAGTTTAGTCTCCGACATGTCTCCGTCATGGTCTCCGACATTCGGGGTGTCGGAAGAGGCAAAGATGATGGTCTGGAATTGGGTTGGAGTTGATTTGAACATAGGCTTCAGTTCGTCCTTATACCCTTCCAAAGCTTTGGTCTCATTACAGATGCGTGTGAGTCCGCTATCTCGTTTCTCCATGTAGTCAAGTTGAGCCATTACGTTTGCTAGAATGGGATTGCGTCTTTCAGAAGAAACATCTGCGATGTCTAAGTCCTGTATCAGCATACCATTATACATTCCGCCTGGTGAGGTGATAGTAAGACGGTCATCATAGATATCAAGATGAACCTCACTGCCCATCACAGTATAATCGCGATGGATGAAATGGTTAACCATTGCTTCGAGAACTGCACGTTCTGCATACTCTGGTTTATTCTTTCGTCCGTCAGGCAGTTTCTCCCATCCTCTCTTGGTGTTTGACTTCACAAAGTTCATAGCTTCACGGAGCAACATGAGGACATTGCCTGTAAACTCTGCATCATTGATGGCATCGCTTTTATCTTTTCCGTCCCAACGGGTGCAATATAATCGAGATTGCCATAATGGACAATCATCAGCAAACAATGCTCCCGCATTAGTAAGAACTCCGCTGTTAGTAACAAGTCCAAAAGATACAAGGAACTTCTTATTCCATTCCTGAGTTGTACGTTTCTTGAACGTATTTGCCAATATGACAAAAGTATTGTCCTCTGCCTTATAGTCTGTGACAAGTGAATCAAAAGTCTTGTTTGAGCCTTTGAGCACAAGTCTAACCATCTGTTCTGGGCGCAGCCGACAAACCCTGTGGACGAAGGCTTAGCACGCTAACCTAAAACAGTCGCCAAACGATACATGATTTCAAAAAAAAGTATTACCTTTGCATC
>CACYXI010000189.1 GCA_902778265.1 uncultured Bacteroidales bacterium
GCAACAGACTGTGGCTCAACAACCTTCACTGGCTCTGGCTTTGTAAAAGTAGAGGTCAGCATGAAGAAACAGAGCAACAGCACCATCACGTCTGACATAGGCGTCATATCGATCCAGATGTCTTGTTTCTTAAGTTTTACTTTACCCATAGTGATAAATGTTTTAAAGGGTTAGTAAAAACTTAAGCCTCGTCGTGGTTTGCCTCGTATGTCTGAGCGATAGTGTAACCAACCTCGTCGAGAGCGTATGTGAGCTTGTCGATACGGTTAGAGTAGAAGTTGTAAGATACTACAGCGAGCCATGATGTCAAGATACCGAGAGCGGTATTGATAAGGGCCTCAGAAATACCAGTTGACAAAGCAACAGAGTCACCACCACCACCAGATGCAAGAGCAGCGAATGACTTGATCATACCAGTTACAGTACCGAACAGAGCGGTAAGAGTACCCAGTGTTACGAGAGTAGCAAGGATAGGCATGTTCATCTGGAGAGTTGGCATCTCGAGCTGAACTGCTTCCTCGTGAGCCTGCTGGATCTTAGCGATCTTCTGAGCCTTCTTTACACCCTGAAGACCCTCAACTTCCTTGTAAGCCTTGAGTGATGCACCAACAACGTTAGCGATTGTACCACGCTGCTTGTCGCAAAGATTCTGAGCCTCAACGAAATCGTTCTTAGCGAGAGCTGCCTTGATTGCAACAACGAACTTAGTTGTAGCCATCTTACCGAAAGCTGTCTTCTGAGCGAAGAAACGCTCGATAGAAAGACAAAGCACTGTGAGCATCAATGTGATCAGCACTGGCACAACGATACCACCTTTGTAAATAGTACCTGCGATGTTACCATTGAGAACCTCACCATCAGGGTCACCGCCTACGAAATTGTCTGGGTTACCGAGAACAAACTTGAAGATACATACTGCAACAATGAACATTGCTGCGATGATCCAAAACGCATTACGAACGCCCTGGAAGCCAGAAGACTTCTTTGGGGCTGGCTTTTGTGTAGCTGCCATAATTTTTTAGTTTAAGTTGTTAAAAAAGGCCATTTTCCCGTTTCCGAACGCAAAGATACAAATTAAAATTGAACTACACTTGTATTTAAGAACTTTTAACACTATTTTTTTTAGTGAAGACGTGAAAGGCAATCTTTGATACGTCGCATAGCCTCGCGAATGTTATCGTCGCTTGTGGCATAGCTCATACGGAAGCACTCAGGATCGCCGAATGCGTCACCACCTACTGTTGCTACGTGACCAACCTCAAGGAGGTACATAGCGAGGTCTGTAGAGTTATTGATTGTACGCTCACCGTCAGTCTTGCCGTAGAAGCTTGTGCACTTAGGGAAGAGATAGAAAGCACCCTGTGGCACGTTTACCTCAAGACCTGGGATGTCCTTTGCCAACTCTACGATGAGGTTACGACGACGCTCGAATGCCACGCGCATCTCCTCTACGCAGTCCTGAGAAAGGATGTATGCTGCCTCTGCTGCCTTCTGGCTAACTGAGCAAGGACCAGAAGTGTATTGTCCCTGAAGCTTGTTACAACCCTTGACAATCCACTCTGGAGCTGCCATGTAGCCGATACGCCATCCTGTCATAGCGTAAGCCTTACTTACACCATTGATGATGATGGTCTGCTCCTTCATGCCTGGGAACTGAGCGATGCTCTCGTGCTTGCCTACGTAGTTGATGTGCTCGTAGATCTCGTCAGCGAGTACATATACCTCTGGGTGCTTCTTGAGCACGTTGGCAAGTCCCTCAAGCTCTTCCTTAGAATAAACGCTACCTGTTGGGTTGCTTGGAGAGCAGAGGATAAGCATACGGGTCTTTGGGGTGATAGCTGCTTCGAGCTGTGCAGGAGTGATCTTGAAGTTCTGCTCGAAACCTGCTGGGATATGAACTGGGGTTCCACCTGCGAGGAGAGCCATCTGTGGATAGCTTACCCAGTATGGTGCAGGGATGATAACCTCGTCACCATCGTCAACGAGAGCCATAACGGCATTGCAAACTGCCTGCTTGGCGCCATTGCTGACGAGAATTTCAGAAACTGAATAGTCTAGACCGTTCTCGCGCTTGAGTTTCTCAACTACAGCTTTGCGAAGGTCTGGATAACCAGGTACTGGAGAGTAGCGTGACCAGTTCTCGTCAACGGCCTTCTTTGCTGCTTCCTTGATGTGGTCTGGAGTGTTGAAATCTGGTTCGCCAACACTCATGTTGATTACGTCAATGCCCTGAGCCTTCATCTCGCTACTCTTCTGCGACATGGCGAGTGTGGCTGATGGTGCAAGTCTGTTTAGACGGTTTGATAAATGTACCATGTATTATTTGTGAAAAGTTTATTGGTGCAAAGGTAATAATTTTCTTTCGTTTTATGAAATTATTAGCGCAATTTTTAACTTTTTGCTTACCAAATACACCAAAATTAGTTATAAATCCCCTTTAAAGTGTACCTATTTTATATTTAAATAGTGTCCATTTTGCCGATTCTTTCGACTATTTTCTGATTGAGTGCGCGTATCTTTCGCAGGTCAGTCAATAGTCTGAGACGGAATCTCCACATACGTAGGTAGAGGAAGATGCCGACTGGCACGATGAATGCCGCCGTGATGTTCATCCACTTCCTTTCGAATGGGCGCGTATGGGCTTTCTGTGACACGATAGGGTATTGGTTGAGATATGACATGATATACCTGTCGCGTGTATTTGACAGATCCTCGATGATCTCTTCCAGTTCGGTGCTTATACGCTCTATCTCGTGGTCAGGCTGATAGCGGAAGAACACGTTGATGATGTTCGGCATTCGCATAAGGTGATGACCATAGGCGTATGCTCGTATCTGGTGCGACATGACTGACAGTCGGTCGGCATCTCTGCGGTATTCTGGATCGTTGATGATAACCTCCTTGCTTGCCACATGGCGCTTGAGACGGAGACCGAGCAGACGCATGAGTCCGTTGCGGTAGGCATCCATGTTGAACACCATAGAGTCCTTGTTAGCCTTGTAGGTTACGAATGATGCCAATGGTATGAGTACGGCAGGAGCCAATCCCTTACCGAACCATATCGGCCATGCTCCAAGCTTTGCCATTCGGAAACCTGTATTGTCGAGAATGTAGAACACGATGAACACGAGTACCGAGATAATGACAGGCACACCAAGACCGCCTTTTCTGATGATAGCTCCCAATGGTGCTCCTATGAAGAAGAATATCATACAGGTCAGTGATAGCGTGAACTTGTTGATAGCCTCAAGTTTGTGCTTGCGTATCGTCTGGTCACCGTCGCTTGTTAGCATCTCGCGGTATTCAAGCTCCGAAGTTATTATCTGCACCCTGCTAAGTGCGTGTTGCAGAGCATCTCTCTTGTCTGTCGGTTTCAGTTTTGACACAACAGTATCGAATGAGTAGGTGCTCAACTGGCCTCTTTTTACTGCGGCGAGTGAGTCGGCCTTGCTTATCTCCCTTGAATAGTAGTTGGATGTGGTCATCCTTTCAAGGTCTGTGCGTGTGACTCTTCCTATACTGTCAAAAACATTGTTCAGCGAATCTACTGCTATTGAAATTTGTTTCAGACTTTTGCCCTCCGGCTTGTTGGAGATACCAGCACCATCTGCAAGGTTGAAACCGCTGTCGAAGTCCAGCACTATTCTCTTGCTGATGAACGATTCCCTTCGGTATGGCACGTTGGCATTGCCCGCAAATTCCTGTGAGCGCATGTTCTCAAACCACTCTCCGCTATAGAGCGAGAGCATAAGGTGCTGTTTGTCGGCTGTGGATTGCAGTCTGCCCGAATCAGCAAGGATGATGGCGGCATCCTCGAATGAGTTTGTCATACGGTAGATCATCACTCCGTAGAGCATACCGGTTTCGAGGTCTTTCTTCTGCACGTATAGGTTACATTGCGGAATACCATCATAGAAGATACCCTCTGGAATCTCCAGCTCAGGCGACTTCTGCTTCATGGATACGAGCAGTTGGGCGAGGTTCTTTGTGGACTGAGGACCAATGTTGTTCTGGAAATAGAACGACCCTATGGTGATGAAGCCTGTGATGAAGATGAGTGGGCGCAACGTCTGCATCAGCGATATTCCAGCCGCTTTGATAGCCGTAAGCTCGCTGTTCTCGCCTATGTTACCCATGGTGATGAGCGAGGCAAGGAGTATGGCGAGTGGTAGGGCTTGTGGGATAAGCATCAGCGACATATACCAGAAGAACTGCGCCAGCACCTCCATAGAGAGGCCTTTGCCGATCAATTCATCGACATAACGCCACAGAAACTGCATCATCAGCACGAAGAGGCTGATGAAGAATGTGCCGGCGAAAAGCAGTAGGAACTGCTTCACAATGTATATGTCGAGTTTCTTGATCCTGTACATTTTTATAATTGCGGTGCAAAATTAGTATAAAAAATTAAGAATACCAAACAATTATGCACAAAAAAGTATCTCTTAACTTTCGTCACAACAAGTAGGTTGCAGTTCCGCTCTGCCTCCATTGTATCTCCATCGCTTCTCCATCGCATCTCCATCGTTAGTCCATCGAAACGATGGAGTATCGATGGATTATCGATGGATAATCGATGGATTATCTTCGGAAGAAGAAAGAATTTTCTTTTGATTGATGGGTGTTGGTTGATAGATGATGGAAAATAAAAAAGGTCAGGTCTTTGCCTTTGCTTGCAAAAACCTGACCTTCGCAGATCACTACTTATGTCGGTTGGCTCTCTGTTCACGATACTTTGCCTTTTGCTTGGCAGATCCTGAACCGTGAGCACCAGTTATGTATTTTTTCTTCTTTGCCTTGGTCTTCACCTTACCGTCATCCTCCTTTGGCTTAGTGCCTCCGCGAGAGAATGAGATGCCGTTGACCAGGATGTCATCAAAATCTGTCATAAAGAAGACCCATCCCCTTGCCCCTCCCATAAAGGGAGGGGAGTAATTACTATTACTTGTTTGCGGGAGGTTCGCTTTTTATCGTGAATAATTATTTGGAGTTTTAATGTTCCTTTGACCTTTCCCCTGTAATTAGAAAGACTAACTACTCCCCCTTGAGGGGGTGGGGGGGGGGAGGAACCCTCCCTTGGGGAGGGACTGGGTGGGCTTTAATGGTGGAACAACCTCACACCAGTGAATGCCATTGTGATACCGTACTTGTCGCAGGTCTCGATAACATTGTCGTCACGAACAGAACCACCTGCCTGTGCGATGAACTCGACACCTGACTTGTGAGCACGCTCGATGTTGTCACCGAATGGGAAGAAAGCGTCAGAACCGAGGGCAACCTTTGTGTTCTGTGCAATCCAAGCCTTCTTCTCTTCACGTGTCAGAGGCTCTGGCTTCTCAGAGAAGAAGTTCTGCCATACGCCCTCTGCGAGTACGTCCTCATAGTCGTCAGAGATATAGACGTCGATAGTGTTGTCGCGATCTGCACGGCGGATACCCTCCTTGAATGGAAGATTCATAACCTTTGGACACTGGCGCAACCACCAGATATCAGCCTTGTTACCAGCAAGACGAGTACAGTGGATACGGCTCTGCTGACCTGCACCGATACCGATTGCCTGACCATCCTTAACATAGCAAACAGAGTTTGACTGAGTATATTTCAGAGTGATGAGGGCAATCATAAGGTCGCGCTTAGCCTCGTCGCTGAAAGTCTTACTCTTTGTAGGGATGTTCTCAAAGAGAGCAGGATCGTTGAGCTTGATCTCGTTGCGTCCCTGCTCGAAAGTGATGCCGAAGCACTGCTTTGTCTCGATTGGAGCAGGAGTATAGTTAGGGTCGATCTTGATTACGTTGTAAGTACCCTTACGCTTGTCGCGAAGGATCTGGAGAGCCTCCTCTGTGTAGTCAGGAGCGATAACACCATCACTAACCTCACGCTTGATGAGAGTAGCAACAGCAGCATCACAAGTGTCAGAGAGGGCGATGAAATCACCGTAGCTTGACATGCGGTCAGCACCACGAGCACGAGCGTATGCACAAGCGATAGGAGAGAGAGGAATCTTAACGTCGTCAACGAAGTAGATCTTCTTCAGGGTGTCTGACAGAGGCAGACCAACCGCAGCACCGGCAGGACTAACGTGCTTGAAGCTTGCAGCAGCGCAGAGACCAGTAGCCTCCTTAAGCTCCTTGACAAGCTGCCAAGAGTTGAGTGCGTCGAGGAAATTGATGTATCCAGGACGACCGTTAAGAACTTCGATAGGCAGTTCGCCTTCGGTGATGAAGATACGAGACGGCTTCTGATTTGGATTACAGCCGTACTTGAGTGCTAGTTCTTTCATATTGTTATTTTTTTATAGCCTAAATCTTTGCCAACTCCTTTTGCAGATCTTCCCATGTCTGGAATCCTGCAAGCAAGGCAATCTTGTCAAGTGCCTCCTTTGATGGGTGTTCGTGTTTCTTTACGATTGCCCACGCCTTGTGGAGATCAATTTTGAGATGTTTCATTTGGAATGGAAATTAAAAAAAGACCCACACGGGGTGAGTCTTTTTTATTTTCAGTGTGTACAAATTACTTTGTAACGACACGCTTTTCAGCGATACGAGCCTTCTTACCTGTAAGATTACGGAGGTAGTAGAGCTTAGCGCGACGTACCTTACCGTGCTTGTTCACCTCGATTGACTCGATAGCAGGTGACTCGATTGGGAAGATACGCTCTACACCAACTGTACCTGACATCTTACGAACAGTGAAACGCTTCTTGTCACCATGACCAGAAATCTTGATGACTACGCCACGATAGAGCTGGATACGCTCCTTTGAACCCTCGATAATTTTGTAAGCGACAGTGATAGTGTCACCTGGCTTGAACTCAGGGAACTTCTTGCCGGTT
>CACYXI010000190.1 GCA_902778265.1 uncultured Bacteroidales bacterium
AGGGTAGATAGCAGCTACCTCAGTAAACATATAGCTTACGTGTGCAGCAGCCTCATTACCATCACAAGTGATAAACTTTTTTTCTTTAGCCATTTTTTTGTTATAAGATAAAATGTTAACTATATAATGTTTTCTTATGAGTCTAAAAAGTAATAAGTAAAAATTAAAAATTAAAAAGTATGGTTAGTACTTTCCCTGAAAGCCTTTAGCGGCATAAGGTAATCATACTTTTTAATTTTTATTTTTTAATTTTTCCTTTTTAGTAAAGGAACCCCAGCAACCACAGCGGAATCAGGTTATCCTTTCCCACCTCCGTATTGTAGCGTATGTAGGTAATATCCGTGTTGTATCTTGCCTTGCGGTCGGAGTCAGCATTGCATACACGGAATCTGCGAGTACCATCTATAATATAGTAGGTGTCGCGTGGGCTCTGGTTCACCTTGTGGTCTTTCCACATAGTGTTAACGAAGAACGTTTCCATCTTGGTCTGCAAATCCACGTTGATAGGGTAGATGGCAGAGAGAAGGTTGGAGTTGTGCAGCATCACCTTGGTAGGCTTCTTTGGGAACTCCTGACCAACAGGGTATATGATGTTGATGAGTCGGGCATCGGCAAGGTATTTGATGTAGTTCATCACCGTTGCTCGTGATGTCTCAACCTCATGTGCCAACTGACTGATATTAGGTGCTTTCGGACCATCTACAGCCAGAAGGTAGAACAGCTTCTTGATCTTTGGGAGATATTTTAGCTCAATCTGCTTGATGAGCAGAATATCCACCTCGGTTGTCATGTTCATGCTCTTGAGCAGGTTCTCCTGATAGTCGGAATGTTCACGATAGAGAGGGTAGAAACCGTGCTCTATGTACTTCATGAAATATTGCGAAGGACTCACCTTTGGCAGTATGTCCTTGATTATATGCTCATGATTGCGGAGAATCTGTTCAAGTGTGTAAGGCTCGAAATTGTTCCCCGTTTCAATATTCAGATATTCACGAAAAGAGAATCCACGCAGATTGTAGCTCTTCACTACGCCGTTAAGCTCAGGGTTCTCGTCTTTGAGTCGCATTACGCTCGAACCGGCAAACACGATTTGGAGTTCAGGATAGAGGTCGTAGCAGCGGCGTAGCTCTGTGCTCCAGTCGCTCTGCTTATAGACCTGATCGATGAGTAGGACACGTCCTCCACGACGATAGAAGTCACCGGCGAAATCAGCAATTCCGCGCCCTTGGAAGTAGAAGTTGTTCATGTTGATGTACAAGCAACGTCTGTCGTAAGGGCCGTAGTTTTCTTTAGCGTACTGTAAAAGGAATGTTGTTTTTCCCACACCGCGCGTTCCCTTTATGCCAATCAAGCGATCCCCCCAATCTATTTCGTCCATCAGGCTACGACGAAGATTAGTGTTGGTATGCTCAACCAGATATGAATGCGTTCTAAAAAATACCTCCATTCGCGATGTCTTTTCGTGATTTAAGTGTTACTTCTGTTTTTAACTATGCAAAAGTACTCATATTTTTGCGAATTGCAAAGTCAAGGTGGCAAAAAATGTATGTTTTTTACATTTTTTAGCACTTACTGGCAGATTTATACGATATTTTTCTGTATCTTTGCGGAGAAAAAGAAAGCTTTTTCTAAAGTAAAAAAAGTAAAAAATAAAAAGTAAAAAGTATGATTACCACATGTATAGCGAAAGGCTGTCGGGAAAAATACAAACCATACTTTTAAATTTTTACTTATTAATTTTTAATTTTATTCAACGTGAACATAAGAATTTTCAATCCAGAGCATGACATTGCTCTCGCGTCAAACATAGAGCGCTTCACGGCACCTCACGCTGGCAGACAGTTGCGCAGCGACCTCTGTTACCTTCCAGCCCTATGGGCTGATGAGGACGATGTGGTGATTGTCGATGACATAGACTTTGCCGAGTCGGCATATCGTAGGCTGAAGGCAGAGCGAAAGCCGAAAGTTGAGTTTTGTACTATGGAGCAGATAGCCCATGTGCTCAGTTCATCTCATGCTCCTCTCGCCATAGATCCGTGGGGATGGGATCCCGCTATTCGCTTTCAGCTCCTCTCTGCTGGAGTACCTAAAGAGAGCCTTCCGAGCAAGGAAGCAGTACAGGAACTCAGACGGCTTTCAGGTAGGCAATGCACTACTGCCATACTTGAAAGAGTGCGTCAGGGCGTTGAAAGTAAAACTTGCGGTGAGAGTACTTATCTTACTGATTATGATACGTTTTGCAGTCTGCTTCAAAATGATAGTGAAATGGTGGTGAAAGCCCCTTGGAGCTCCAGTGGACGAGGTGTGCGCTATTTCCTAAAGGGAGAGCAGACAGCTAATGCCCTCAACTGGGTAAGGAACGTGATACGTCTTCAGGGAGGCGTTATGGTAGAGCCGCTGTATAATAAGGTAAAGGACTTTGGTATGGAGTTCCGTCGCGATGCAGAGGGTAGGGTTCGTTATCTTGGCTTGTCCCTTTTCCAGACGCAGAATGGCGCCTATACTGGCAATATCCTTGCTACGGAGGCAGTAAAGCGTGATATGATGAGCAGATACGTGAATCTGGCTTTTCTTGATGAAGTAACCGCACGTCTTGAGACAGAGCTTGCCACGTTGTTCTCTACGCTCCCTTCCGAGTCTGCCCTTTCCGACCTTCGCTTTGGTGTGGATATGATGATTGTGGCAAAGGATGATGTTGACGGTTTCCTGTTGCATCCATGTGTAGAGATTAATCTTCGCCGCACTATGGGGCATGTTGCTTTAGCTCTCAGTCCTATGGATGATGCCAAAGAATGTACAATGACAATTGTTTATGACTCAAAGCGTTATCATTTACGGTTAAAGTGAATATTAAATGAAAAATGAACAATGAAAAATTATAAAATACAGATATGTAAATTGTAAAATTAAAAATGAAAAATTATAAAATACAAGTTTGTTTCTTTCGCTTAAAAATTCCGCGATAAATAGTAATCTGTATTTTTCATTGTTCATTTTTCACTTTTCATTTAAAAATGGAACGATGCTAAAACCTATCCTGACATTCTTCTGTGCCATCTTATCTATTGGCATATTGGCACAAGACAACTACAGATCGAAGGTGTGGTCGCCCGACAATGGGGACGGCACCTATACCAATCCTGTCATTAATGCCGACTACTCCGACCCTGATGTATGTGTAGGTGCATCGGGCGAGGACTTCTATCTCACGGCATCATCATTCAACTGCATCCCAGGTCTGCCAATTCTTCATTCCAAGGATCTCGTGAACTGGGAGATAATCAATCATGCTGTGAAGGCTCTGCCGCCATACGACCGCTATAACACCCCACAGCATGGTAACGGAGTCTGGGCACCAAGCATACGCTACAATGAGCGTACAAAGCTCTACTACATCTACTGGGGAGATCCTGACCTCGGTGTCTTCGTCACTACCGCCTCTGATCCTAAGGGAGAGTGGAGCGAACCAAAGTGCATCATTTCGGGTAAGGGAATGATTGACACTACACCGCTATGGGATGATGATGGAAGGTGCTATCTCGTAAATGGATGGGCAAACTCCCGTTGTCAGTTTAATAGCGTGCTTACGGTGCGTGAAATGTCGTCTGACGGTATGAAGCAGATTGGTGATCCTGTAATCGTGTTCGACGGAAACGGAACGAATGACCGCACGGCGGAAGGACCTAAGTTCTACAAGCATGATGGTTGGTATTGGATTATGTGTCCTGCCGGTGGTGTTCCTACGGGGCATCAGCTTGCTATGCGCTCAAAGTCACCCTTTGGGCCTTATGAGAGTAAGACTGTTCTGGCACAGGGAACAACTAACGTTAACGGTCCTCATCAGGGCGGTTGGGTGCATCTGAAATCGGGAGAGAACTGGTTTCTTCACTTTCAGGATAAGGAAGCCTACGGACGTGTCGTTTGGCTTGAGCCTGTGACGTGGGTTGACGGATGGCCTGCTATGGGTGAGAATGTGGGTAAGGTAAAGGTTTATGGCAAACAGGAGAAATACTGCGGTCAGCCTGTTCTTAGGCATAAGAAACCGAATGTGGGTACGTCGCAGTCTGTTTGCAATCCTGTGGAGAGCGATGAGTTTAATGAGCCTGTGCTTGGTAGGCAATGGCAGTGGCACTCTAATTACGACCAGACCTTCGGGATGCCCACTCCCTACGGCTATTACCGCATCTTTTGCCATAAGCAGAGCAAGGACTACAAGAATATGTGGGAGGCAGGTAATCTTCTGCTTCAGAAGACACCAACCGACAATTTCACAGCCACCACTAAGTTCACGATGACGGCAAAGGATGATGGTCAGTATGGGGGGATCATCTGTATGGGATTGGATTACTCCGCGCTTGTGGTTAAGAGGGTGGGGAATGAGTTTCAGGTTCAGCGCATCACTTGTCAGAAAGCCGACAAAGGTAAGCCCGAAACAACGGAGGTGATAGCTACGCTTCAGCCAACAGCCAAGGACGAAGTAGACTATCAACCATCAATTCATGAAACGATATTTATGCGCCTCAATGTCAGGTATATAGGTGGTAAGACAGACAAGGGTGAGAATAAGCATGAAGCCCGCGTTACCTTCGACTATTCGTCTGACGGCAAGAAGTGGCATGAGGCAGGTTCGCCATTCACTATGCGTCAAGGTAAGTGGATTGGCGCAAAGATAGGTTACATAGCAGCTGAACCAGCTGGCAAGAAAGTCCGTGGGTGGTTGGATGCCGACTGGTTCAGAGTTTCAGATCACTAAGTGAAGAGTTTTTTGTGGATTTTGCTACGTCCAGAACTCCTCATTTTTCTCGTCAAGCATTCTTCCACCGCATTTAGGGCATGTGCTTTCGTCCCAGATACGGATGTCATCGCTCATACACTGGGGGCATAGTCTGCCGTATTCAGAAGAGAAGCTTGGAGCTACGTCAGCAATTATTCCGCCAACGGTGAGGGGCTGGACGGTGTGGCAACGCATACACACAATCATGGAAATCTTCTGTCCGAAGAATCCCCTGTCTTTGTAGCATTCGCACGTGTAGCCACATTTGCTGCATTTGTATGTTGATTTGGTTGCCATTTGCCTGAAATGTTAAATGAAAAAATGGAAAGTAATAGGTAAAAAGTAAAAAGTATGATTACCATTTGCTGCGAACAGCTGTCGGAGAAAATACTAACCATACTTTTTATTTTTTTACTTGTTACTTCTTATTTTTCATTTTATAATTTTTCATTTTTCATTTAAATAGTCTTATTCTTCTATGTATTTTACCATATCTTCCTTTCTTGGCTTTGCATCAGGTGTTTCGTTTGGATAGCCCATAGCGATGCAGTAAAGGAGGTTGTAATCGGCACTGAAACCAAGTTCGCGAATGAGTGGAGCACATGATTCGCTTTCTTTCATTAGTCGGATAGAGAAGCCCATGCAGCATGTGCCGATACCCTTAGCCCATGCAGAGAGCATTATGTTCTCACCAAGAAGACCGCAGTCAATCTGTGACATATCGTAGCTTGTGTCATTGGCGACGAATATCACGGTTGTTGCACCAAAGAATATGTTGTCAGCGCCCGGCTTTAGGCTTACGTCGGGCTTATCCTTAATAACTGCATCCGAGATCTGCTTCAGCAGTTTGGGATTGTTGACTATGCGTAACTCATACGCCTGACGATTCTGACCGTTAGGGGCATTGATGCCGCATTTGATGATCTGATCGAGTGTATCACGACTGATAGTCTGCTTGGTGTACTGTCTGATGCTACGTCTTGACATCATTACATTCTCTACCACCTCAGAGTCACTTATCGTATTCTGAGGTTCCACGTTGTTTGAACATGAGGCAAGCGCCATCATGCCAAGGAATAGGATTGATAATCTTTTCATTTAAGTAACTGTGCAAAAAGATTTTTATAATGAGTAATTTACTTTTAAGATATTACCAACGGCAGCCAAAGCACTGTCTGTGGCATAAAAGAGTGAGTC
>CACYXI010000191.1 GCA_902778265.1 uncultured Bacteroidales bacterium
AAAGATTCAGAAGAGTATCACCAACCGTTCCAGCGAAGCTCTGGATAAGTATCTCGTAGAAATTGGTCGTGCACCACTTATCAGCATTGATGAGGAAATCGAGCTTGCACAGATGATCAAGAAGGGAGGTCCGGACGGTGAACGCGCAAAGGATAAGCTCGTTACGGCAAATCTCCGTTTCGTTGTATCTGTTGCAAAGCAGTACCAGCATCAGGGACTCACTCTTACTGACCTTATCGACGAGGGTAACATCGGTCTTATAAAGGCAGCGCAGAAGTTCGATGAGACACGTGGTTTTAAGTTTATCTCATACGCTGTATGGTGGATTCGCCAGAGCATCCTTCAGGCTATCGCTGAGCAGAGCCGTATCGTTCGCCTTCCTCTCAATCAGGTTGGTTCTCTCAACAAGATCAACCACGAGATCAACAAGTTCGAGCAGGAGCATCAGCGTCGTCCATCCGTTCAGGAGCTTGCAGCTGCAACCAATATCGAGGAGGACAAGATTGGTCAGAGCCTTGGTGCCGATGGTCATCATGTAAGTATCGATGCACCTTTCACAGATGGTGAGGAGAACTGTATGCTTGACGTCATGGCTTCTGGTGATGATTCACGTACTGACCGCCATGTTGACCACGAGTCAATGGCTATGGAGCTTAACAACGTGCTCTCAAAGGTTCTCAAGGACCGTGAGATTACGATTATCCGCGAGTGCTTCGGCATTGGCTGTCATGAGAAGGGACTTGAGGAGATCGGAGACCAGCTTGGTCTTACCCGTGAGCGTGTTCGTCAGATTCGTGAGAAGTCAATAACTAAGCTCCGTGACTCTGGTAATGCAAAGATTCTTATGAAGTATCTCGGATAAAAATTGAATAATATACAAAGAAAAAATGCCTGTCGGAAATAATTCCAACAGGCATTTTTGTTGTATTAAGGATGAGATTTATCCTCTCTCGCTAAGATATTTCTCTGCATTCGCGAGGTCTTCGGGAGTATCAATACCAATAGTTTCGAGATTGGTGGTGCCGACCTTGATCTTATAGCCGTTCTGCAACCAGCGGAGCTGTTCGAGACTCTCCGCAATCTCAAGACTTGACTGTGGGAGAGAGGTCACTTCCTTCAGCACCTCACGACGGTATGCGTAGAGTCCGATATGTTTCAGGAATGGGTACTGCTCTGGCCACTCTTCGTTCTCCTTGCCACGGATGAAAGGAATCACAGAACGAGAGAAATACATGGCGAAACCACGGTTATCAACGACTATCTTTGGAGAGTTTGCATTCTGAATGACTTCGATATCTTTCTTGAAAGGAATGCCGAGCGTAGCTATCTGAGTATCAGTATCATCAAAGCAACGGCAAACCTCCTCAATCTGACTGCGGTCAATGAAAGGCTCATCGCCCTGAATGTTGATGATAACGTCATAGTCGCCACCGATTTTCTCGATAGCCTCCTCAATGCGGTCAGTACCGCTCTTGTGGTTTGGCGAGGTCATAACCACGTTGCCACCCCACGACTTCACATGGTCGAAGATGCGCTGGTCGTCGGTTGCCACGTATGCCGTTTCGAGGCATGATGTGACCTTTTCATAAACACGCTGAATGACAGTCTTGCCACCGAGAATGGCAAGAGGTTTTCCCGGAAAACGGGTAGAAGCGTAACGCGCTGGAATTATTCCGATGAATTTCATAATTAAATTAGCCCCTCACCTGCCCTGCGGGCATCCTCTCCCCAAGGGGCGAGGGGGAAGTTAGTATTACTAATTAAAACAATCCCTCATGATACGAATTCATTTGAGCGAGGAAAGGTATCTTTTCCCTCGTCCCTTGGGGAAGTCGGAGATTGAGTATCTCCGAGTATGTGTCAGAGGATGCCCAAAGGGCGGGTGAGGGGCATTATCTCTGCAAAGTTAGCAAATAAATTGCAAAAACAAATTGATGTAAATCGTTTTTCTCTAATAAATCGAAAAAATACGATGATATTTACCTTTTTTCGGGGAAAATTTTGTAATTTTGGGGCGAATTATCATCTAAGGTGGAATTATGTGAATCACCGCCGTAATAACAAAAAGCTAAATTTTGAAAACAAATATATTATCTATATTGCTATTGACAGTTTCCCTGAGCGTTGGTGCTCAGAAAATCTCGCTCGGCTCATGCTATACCCACGACGAGGGTTTGTATCAGGGCGAGATGGTTGCGGGAAAACCGCACGGCAAGGGTAACGTGAAATTTGCCAATGGTGATACATACGAAGGAGAATACGTAAAGGGTAAGCGCCAGGGCTTTGGCATCTACCAGTTCACGGATGGCGAGAAGTACGAAGGTCAGTGGTTTCAGGATCAACAGCACGGCAAGGGTACTTACTATTTCGCCAATAACAACCGCTATGAGGGGCTCTGGTTCCGCGACTATCAGCAGGGACAAGGCACTATGTACTACTATAATGGTGATAAGTACGAGGGTGCTTGGTTTGAGGATAAGCGACAGGGTAGGGGACGCTACACCTACTCAAACGGTGCTTTCTATGAAGGCGACTGGGTTGCTGACATGAAGCAGGGCAAGGGCGTGTTCAGTTGGGGCGACGGCACTACATACGTAGGGCAATGGGTTGCCAACCAGCGTACAGGCAAGGGCGAGTTTACATACGCTTCTGGTGACTCCTACAATGGCATGTGGAAGAACGACATGCAGGAAGGTAAGGGCATCTACAAGTTCCAGAATGGCGATGTGTATGAAGGTGACTACGTGCAGGGCGAGCGTACTGGCGAGGGTATCTTCAAGTATGCCAACGGCGACAAATACACCGGTCATTTCGCCAATGGCGACAAGGATGGTATGGGTACTTTCATCTGGCGCAATGGTGACACCTACGTCGGCATGTGGAAGAACGACCATCAGGAAGGCAAGGGTAAGATGACCAAGAAGTCGGGTGACGTGTTCGAAGGCTCATTCAAGCACGGACAGCTTGACGGCGATGTAATTATCCGCTTTGCCAACGGCAATAAGTTCCGCGGTACGTTCAGTCAAGGTAAGCGCAACGGCAAGGCTATCGAGGAGGATAAGGATGGCAACCGCTTTGAAGGTTCATACGTGAACGATGAGCGCAATGGAGCCTTTGTGGAGAAAGACCGCAATGGAAAGATAACAGCCCGTGGCACATACGACATGGGCATTAGAAATCAAGAAGACAATCTTTAAGCAATATAATAACTTATGGTAATTGATACAATAGAAAATCTGAAGAAATACATCGGTATCAACCCTCTCTTTGCAGACGTGGTTAAGTTTATCGAGGAAAACGACCTGTCTTCTATGGAAGATGGCAAGTATATGATCAAGGGAAATGACCTGTTCGTTAACATCACTACAGCCAAGGGTAAGACTCCAGACGAGGCTGTGATGGAGACTCATATCAATATGATTGACATCCAGATTCCTCTTGATGAGGAAGAGACTTTCGGCTACCTGCCATTGGCTGATCTTCCAAAGGCAGAATACAATGCCGAGAAGGATATCACTAAGTACCCTGATGTGCCAGGCTCAAGCTATGTAACTTGTCGCCCAGGCATGATGGCAATATTCTTCCCACAGGATGGTCATGCTCCTTGCATCTCATACGTTCCAGAGTTCAGGAAGGCAATCTTTAAGGTGAAGGCATAAAATTGAGCCTAACCAAGCCTTCCCAAAGGGAAGGATGTTTTATACATTTAGAGCGAATATGCCTTTGAGCTTACATAAAGGTACATTCGTATCTATCTAACATCCCTCCCTTTGGGAGGGCTTGGGTAGGCTTTAATTTAATAAGGTTTATTATGGCAACAACAAAGAAAACAACCACTAAGGCCTCTGCTGCAAAAAGCACTTCAAAGAAGGCTGCTCCCAAGCATATAGGTATCGTAGCTAATGATCCATGGCTTGAGCCTTATGAGGATGCTATTCGCGGCCGTCATGACCATGCAGTATGGATGGAGAATGAGCTTACTAATAAGGGTAAGATGTCTCTGTCCGACTTTGCCAACGGTCATGAGTACTATGGGCTGCATCGCGATGACAAGGGTAAGTGGATATTCCGTGAGTGGGCACCTAATGCCACAGCTATCTACCTTATCGGCGATTTCAACGGTTGGAAGGAAAACGATAAGTATGCAGCAAAGCGTGTTAAGGACTCTGGCAACTGGGAACTGAAACTGCCTGCCAAGGCTATGGCTCATGGGCAGTTGTATAAGATGTCCGTACATTGGGAAGGCGGTCAGGGCGAGCGCATCCCTGCATGGTGTCGTCGCGTGGTTCAGGATTCAGAGACAAAGATATTCTCCGCACAGGTGTGGGCTCCAGAGCAGCCTTACGTGTGGAAGAAGAAGACATTCAAGCCTAACACCGCTCCTCTGCTCATCTATGAGGCTCATATCGGTATGGCACAGGATGAGGAGAAGGTTGGCACATATACAGAATTTAAGGATAAGATACTCCCTCGCGTCATAGAGGGTGGATATAACTGCCTTCAGTTGATGGCTATTCAGGAGCATCCATACTACGGCTCTTTCGGCTATCACGTCAGCAGTTTCTTCGCTCCTTCAAGCAGATTCGGTACTCCAGAGGAACTGAAGGCCCTGATTGACGAGGCTCACAAGAATGGTATTGCCGTTATTATGGATCTTGTTCAGTCACACGCTGTGAAAAACGAAAATGAAGGTCTTGGCAATCTTTGTGGTGATCCTAACCAGTTCTTCTATCCAGGCGACAGACGCGAGCATAACCAGTGGGATTCTCTCTGTTTCGACTATGGCAAGCATGAGGTTATCCACTTCCTGCTCTCAAACTGTAAATACTGGCTCACGGAGTTCCATTTCGATGGTTTCCGCTTCGATGGGGTGACCTCTATGCTCTACTATAATCATGGTCTGGGCATTGATTTCTGCGGATATGGCGACTATTTCAACGGAGGTCAGGATGATAACGCAATGTGCTATCTCGCTCTATCAAATAAGCTCATCCACGAGGTGAACAAGAATGCCATTACCATTGCCGAGGAAATGTCGGGTATGCCAGGACTTGCAGCAAAGTTTGCTGATGGTGGCATGGGCTTCGACTATCGTCTGGCTATGGGTATTCCTGACTACTGGATTAAGATGATCAAGGAGAAACGCGATGAGGATTGGGGCGTATTTGATATCTTTTGGAAACTCACCGACCGCCGTCAGGACGAGAAGACGATATCCTATGCCGAGTCACATGATCAGGCTCTTGTTGGCGATAAGACCATAGTGTTCCGTCTTATTGATTCTGATATGTACTGGCACTTCAAGAAGGGTGATGAGAATGAAGTTGCTACACGCGGTATCGCTCTTCATAAGATGATTCGCCTCGTTACGGCTTCTACTATCAATGGCGGCTATCTCAACTTCATGGGTAATGAGTGGGGACATCCAGAATGGATTGACTTCCCTCGCGAAGGCAACGGATGGAGCTATAAGTACGCTCGTCGTCAATGGAATCTCGTTGACAATAAGGAACTTTGCTATCATTGGCTTGGCGATTTTGATAAGGCTATGATGCAGGTCATCAAGAGCGAGAAGAACTTTAACCAGACTCCAGTCATCGAGATTTGGCATAATGATGGTGATCAGGTGCTTGCGTTCTCACGTGGTGACTTGGTATTCGTGTTCAACTTCTCTCCTTGCACCTCTTTCACCGACTATGGTTTCCTAGTTCCTACGGGTGCTTATAGCGTGGTGCTCAATACTGATGCTAAGGAGTTTGGTGGCAATGGCTTTGCCGATGATTCCGTCATCCACCTCACCAACTATGATGAGTTGTATGTGAAGGATAAGAAGGAATGGCTCAAGCTCTACATCCCTGCAAGGTCGGCGGTGGTATTAAGGAAGAATTAAAAGCGGCCTCTCCCCCCGCCCTCCCCCGTAGGGAGGGAGCCGATTCGGCTGTGGAGGGTCGTTTGTAATTATTTAATT
>CACYXI010000192.1:0-607 GCA_902778265.1 uncultured Bacteroidales bacterium
AAGTATCAATTAACGATTGTAAAAAACAAAGATAGCAATGTCTAAAATTTGTCAGATTACAGGTAAGAAGGCTCAGATGGGAAACAACGTTTCTCACTCAAAGCATCGCACAAAGCGTAGCTTCGATGTAAACCTGTTTAGCAAGAAGTTCTTCTATGTAGAGGAGAACTGCTGGATTAGCCTTAAGATTTCTGCCGCTGGTCTTCGTATGATTAATAAGGTAGGTCTTGATGCAGCTCTGAAGCAGGCTGTAGCTAAGGGCTATCTTGATTGGAAGGATGTTAAAGTTATAGGAGAATAATCAACATGGCAAAGAAAGCAAAAGGAAATCGCGTGCAGGTGATTCTTGAGTGCACCGAGCACAAGAACAGTGGTATGCCAGGCACAAGCCGTTATATCACAACAAAGAATCGTAAGAATACTCCTGAGCGTCTTGAGTTGATGAAGTACAATCCTATCCTCAAGAAGATGACTCTTCACAAGGAGATTAAGTAATTATATAGAATTATATAAGAAACTATGGCAAAGAAAACCGTCGCATCCCTTCAGACTGGTAAGACTGATGGTCGTGCATACACAAAGGTAATCAAGATGGTTAAGAGCCCTA
>CACYXI010000192.1:622-7419 GCA_902778265.1 uncultured Bacteroidales bacterium
ATCAAGATGGTTAAGAGCCCTAAGACTGGTGCTTACATTTTCGATGAGCAGATGGTTCCAAACGAGGCTGTTAAGTCATTCTTCAAGTAAATTTGAATTAAACTTTTTATGATATGAAAGAGACTGCATTCAGGCTGTAAGGGTTTGACTGTAGTCTCTTTTTTGTAAATGTATGGAGAATTTTAAAGTCATTATAGTAGAGGATGTGCCTCTCGAACTCAAGGGCACGGAAGGACTGCTTCGAAATGAGGTTCCTGAAGCAGAGGTGATTGGTACGGCAAGCGATGAGACGCAGTTTATCCAACTCATGCGCTCTGGTAATCCTGACCTTATTCTCCTTGATTTAGGTTTGGGCGGATCTACGACTATTGGCGTAGAGATCTGCCGTAGTGTGAAGAGTGAACATCCTAACGTGAAGGTCCTTATCTTTACGGGAGAGATATTGAATGAAAAATTGTGGGTGGATGCCCTTGATGCCGGTGCTGATGGTATTATCCTGAAAACTGGCGAGATGCTGACTCGTGCTGATGTTGTAAGCGTGATGTCAGGTAGAAAGTATGTATTCAATCAGCCGATTATGGATGCTATCGTTGGCTCTTTCCGTAAGAACGTGATGTCAACAGTTCTTCGCCAGGAAGCATCAATAGGCTATGAGATAGATGAATATGACGAGCGTTTCCTCCGCCATCTTGCCCTTGGCTATACAAAAGATCAGATTGCAGGTCTTAGAGGTATGCCTTTTGGCGTAAAGAGTCTTGAGAAACGTCAGATGGAACTTACCCAAAAACTATTCCCAGGAGGAAATGGCAAGCAGAGTGTGAATGCTGTTCGTCTTGTTACACGAGCATTCCAATTACACATTCTTGATCCGGAAAATCTGTTCGCAGATGAAGAATAATTGACGAAAAATAAAATTTAACACCTTTGATATGCAAATAGTTCGCTGAATATTTGTTTTTCTCGAAAAATAGGAGTAATTTTGCAGAAAATTTTGCTTAATTGCATATTATTATAACAAAAAACTATGAAATTTAAAGTTAAGAGCTGTCTCAGCATAATGGCCGTATCATGTATGGCTTTGTTTTTATCAGGATGTGCTTCATATAAGAAAGTTCCATACTTTCAAAATGCAGATAATGTGAGTCTTTCTGCTTCTCGTGGTATTCATGATGCACGTATTATGCCAAAGGATGTTCTTTCAATCAGCGTAACTACACCTGATAGGGAGATTTCTTCTCAGTTCAACCAACTCGTGTATAACACAATGGTTGCTGGCGGTAATAGAAACATTAGTTCTGGTAGTGGTTCGATGATGCCTTATACTGTTGGTGCTGATGGCAATATCAATTTCCCTATTATTGGTAAGGTTAATGTACAGGGACTTACTCGCCGTGAGTGCGAGGATAAGATAGCAGGTCTTGTAAAGCCTTATCTTTCAAGTGATGTTAAGCCTGTTGTCGTTGTAGAGTTCCAGTCATATACTGTTACCGTTCTCGGTGAAGTTACCCGACCAGGTGCATTCAATGTCAACTCTGAGAAATATAGCGTACTTCAGGCTCTTGGCGCTGCTGGTGATATGACAATCTACGGTATGCGTGACAATGTTCTCCTTATCAGAGAGGATGCCAAAGGCGAGAAGAGTACTCATCGTTTGGATCTCAATGATGCAAATGTGATAAATTCTCCATATTTCTATTTGCAACAGAACGATGTTATTTATGTACAACCGAACAAGACGAAGGCAAAGAACTCTGATGTCGGTACAAGTACATCGCTATGGTTCTCTGCAACAAGTATCGTAATTTCATTGGCTTCATTGATGTATAACATCTTGAAAAAATAAAAGATAAGAAATAGAGTTAATATGGCTGGGTAAATTCCCTGTCCTATTAACTCTTTTTCTAAAATAGAAACTGAACGGAAAATTAAAAACTTATGTGCGGAATAGTTGGTTATATAGGAACAAGGGAAGCTTATCCGATTCTTATCAAGGGACTTAAGCGATTGGAATATCGTGGTTATGACTCTGCAGGTTGTGCTATGCTCTCAGCATCAGAAAACAGCCTCAATGTTTATAAGGCAAAGGGCAAGGTTTCTGATCTTGAGAAAACAGCAAGTGGGAAGGATATAACAGGAACAATTGGTATTGCTCATACACGTTGGGCTACACATGGTGTTCCAAGTGAGGTGAATGCACACCCACATGTAAGTGAGTCTGGCAATCTTACACTTGTTCATAATGGCATTATAGAAAACTACGCTACTCTTCGTGAGCAGTTGAAGCAGCGTGGCTTCCATTTCAAGAGTGAGACTGATACTGAGGTTCTCGTTCAGCTTATAGAATATACTCAGCAGAAACTCAACTGTGGTCTTGGTAATGCTGTCCGTAATGCCCTTCAGGTGGCTATCGGTGCATACGCAATTGCTGTAATAGACAAGCGCTTCCCTAACCAACTTGTATGTGCTCGTAAGTCTTCTCCTTTGGCAGTAGGTATTGTAGAAGATCACTCTGAGTTCTTCATTGCTTCTGATGCTTCTCCTATTGCTGAATATACAAAGCATATCGTATATCTCAAGGATGAAGAGATTGCAGTCATTGAGCGTGATAAGGAGATGAAGGTATATAATCTCAATGGTGAGGAGGCAGATGCAGAGATAAAGGAAGTGGACCTTGACCTCTCAATGCTCGACCATGAGGGCTATCCTCATTTCATGCTCAAGGAAATTTTCGATCAGCCAAATGTATTGAAGGATTGTATGCGTGGTCGTATTGTTGAGTCGCCATATTCTTCATGCACAATGGGTAAAGATTGCCCAGAGATGGGACTTCAGGTTGTACTTAGTGCCGTTACCCAGCATCGTCGTGAGCTCCTTCGTGCAAAGCGTATGATCATCGTTTCTTGTGGCACGTCATGGCATGCAGGTCTTATAGGAAAACAGTTGATAGAGCAGTTCTGCCGTATTCCTGTTGAGGTGGCATACGCTTCTGAGTTCCGTTACAGTAACCCTGTTATTGAGGCTGATGATGTCGTAATGGCAATTTCTCAGTCTGGTGAGACTGCAGATACACTTGCTGCAATTCAGATGGCAAAGGAAAACGGTGCTATGGTATTCGGCATCGTGAATGGTGTTGGCTCAAGCATTGCCCGTGAATCAGATACTGGTATATACATCCACGTGGGACCGGAAATTGGTGTTGCTTCTACAAAGGCATTCACAGGTCAGGTTACGGTTCTTGTAATGCTCTCTCTCGCTCTTGGCATGGCTAAGGGTACTGTTTCACAGGCAGAGTATGAGCAGACAATCAAGGAACTTCTCCTTATCCCAGAGAAGATAGAGAAGGTTCTTGAACAGAATGATAAGATCAAGGAACTTTCTGCAAAGTTCATTTTCGCGCATAACTTCCTCTATCTCGGACGTGGATTCAACTATCCTGTAGCCCTCGAGGGAGCTCTGAAACTGAAGGAAATCTCTTATATCCACGCTGAGGGCTATCCTGCAGCTGAGATGAAGCACGGCCCTATTGCCCTCGTTGACGAGGAAATGCCTGTTGTCTTCATCGCAACTCACCATCAGTTGTACCAGAAGATTATCTCTAATATGCAGGAGGTAATTTCTCGTGGTGGTCATATTATCGCTGTTGTCACGGAGGGTGACGAACAGGTAAAGAACATGGTTGATGAGGTAATTGAGATACCAGAGACTGTAGGTTGTCTGGCTCCGTTGCTCAGCGTTATTCCATTGCAGTTACTCTCTTATCACGTAGCCGTGGCTAAGGGACTCAATGTTGACCAGCCTCGTAATCTGGCAAAGTCGGTAACAGTGGAATAATTAAGGATATAAAAGATTGAAAAGGATAATTAAGTTAAACACAATACACAGAAATGGAACCTCTGAAGCATGAATGTGGCGTTGCAATGATACGCCTTCTCAAACCACTTGAGTACTATCAGGAGAAGTACGGCACGTGGATGTATGGACTCAACAAGCTCTATCTTATGATGGAGAAACAGCACAACCGTGGACAGGAAGGTGCTGGTATGGCTGCCGTCAAACTGAACGTGAAGCCAGGTAATGAGTATATGTTCCGTGAGCGTGCAGAAGGCAAGGATGCTATCACCGAGATATTCGGTCTTGTGCATGGAAGCATGAAGGGACTGACATCAGAGCAGTTGAATAATGCGGACTATGCAAGAAAGCATATCTCCTTCGCTGGTGAACTCTATATGGGGCACCTCCGCTACTCAACAACGGGAAAGTCTGGTCTTCAGTATGTTCATCCATTCCTGCGTCGTAATAACTGGAAGGCGAAGAATCTCTGTCTGTGTGGTAACTTCAACATGACCAACATAGACGAGATCTTTGAGCGACTTACAAGTCAAGGACAGTACCCACGTATCTATTCCGACTCATACATCATGCTTGAGCTCATGGGGCATCGCCTTGACAGAGAGGTAGAGCGTAACTACACTCTGGCTACCGAACAGGGACTTGAAGGTCGTGAGGTGACGGAGTTCATCGACAATAACGTGGATATGAGTAATGTGCTCGATACCACTATGCAGTATTTCGATGGAGGGTATGTGGTATGTGGCATAACAGGTAGCGGTGAAATGTTCGCAATGCGAGATCCTTGGGGCATCCGTCCTGCTTTCTACTATGTGTCAGACGAGGTTATGGCTCTAGCAAGCGAGCGTCCTGTGCTTCAGACAACCTTCGACCTTGAAGCAGGTCAGATTATCGAATTGCAGCCTGGTCAGGCAATACTCGTAAATCGTCAGGGTAATGTCCGTTTCAAGCAGATTATTGAGCAGAAGGGTGATTCCAAGTGTTCTTTCGAGAGAATCTATTTCTCACGCGGTTCTGATAAGGATATATACAATGAAAGAAAGAAACTGGGCGAGCAGTTGACAGCTCCAATCCTGAAGGCTATTGACAATGACCATCGTCATACGGTATTCTCTTTCATTCCAAATACTGCCGAAGTGGCATTCTATGGAATGCTGACTGGCTTTAAGAACTACATCAATGCTCAGAAGGTTGAGACCATAGTCAATATGGATCATAAGCCTACCCGCGAGGAACTCATGGAGATTCTTGATGAGTATGTTAGATCAGAGAAAGTTGCATGGAAGGATATCAAGCTTCGCACGTTTATCTCTGAGGGTTCAACAAGAAACGACCTTGCATCCCACGTTTATGACGTGACATACAATGTCCTTGAACCTGGAGTTGACAATCTTGTTGTAATTGATGATTCAATCGTAAGAGGAACAACGCTTCGTGAGAGTATCTTCCGCATTCTTGACCGTCTGCATCCAAAGAAAATAGTCATGGTGTCAAGTGCTCCACAGATTCGCTATCCTGACTACTACGGCATTGATATGGCAAAGCTTGAGGAGTTCTGTGTATTCAGAGCTGCAATACAGTTGCTCAAGGATAGACACAAGACAAGCGTTATAGATAATGTATATAAGGCTTGTAAGGCAGAACTCATGAAGCCTCGTGCAGAGATGAAGAATTGCGTACAAGATATCTACGCACCATTTACTGTAGAGGAAATCAATGCCAAGGTTGTAGAAATGCTTCGTCCTTCTGGTATGCAGACACCTGTTGAGATTGTATTCCAGTCAATAGAAGGTCTTCACAAGGCAATCCCAGAGCATAAGGGCGACTGGTACTTTACTGGTGAATATCCAACCCCTGGCGGTACACGACTCTGCTTGCAGGCATTCGTTAACTTCTATGAGAAGGTTTACGGATTGTAGAATTAAGGAGTAGAGTGTAAAGTAGAAAGAGGAAAGTATAAAGGGTAAAGAAATTATATCACAATAGATAAATGAGAAACGTTACATTAGTACTTAATGATGGAACTAAGTTCCACGGAAAGTCCTTTGGTTATGATGCACCTGTTGCAGGTCAGTTGATGGTTCTTACCTATCCGCTCGTTGGCAACTATGGTGTACCACCATTTACATTCGAGGATAACGGACTTCCTACATTCATGGAGAGCGATAAGATCTACGCCTCTGCAATCATCGTTGCTGACTATTCAGAGAAGAACTCACACTGGAATTCCAACGAGAGCCTTGCTGATTGGTTGAAGCGTGAGAAGGTGCCAGGAATCACAGGTATCGACACTCGTGAGCTTACCAAGGTTCTTCGTGAGCATGGCGTGATGATGGGTAAGATCTTATTCGATGATGAGCCTGATAACATCCCAGAGGCTAACTATGAGGGAGTGAACTTTGTTGATCAGGTTTCCGTAAAGGAAATCGTTACATACAAGCCAGCAGAAGGCACATCTATCAATAAGAAGGTCGTGCTCGTTGACTGTGGAGTTAAGGCTAATATCATTCGTTGTCTTATCAATAGAGGTTGCGAGGTTGTACGTGTGCCTTGGAACTACGACTATACCGACATGGAGTTTGACGGTCTGTTCCTTGCTAACGGTCCTGGCGATCCAGATATGTGTGAGGATGCAGTAAAGATTATCCGTAAGCAGATGGAGCTGCGGGTGCAAAGATATATAAGCTGAAGTACGGTCATCGTTCTCACAACCAGCCAGTTCGCATGGTTGGAACTGACAAGTGCTTTGTTACTTCTCAGAACCACGGCTATGCTGTTGATGCCAAGACTCTCGGTGCAGATTGGGAGGAGCTCTTCGTAAATATGAACGATGGTTCAAACGAGGGTATCCGTCACAAGACCAAGCCTTGGTTCTCAAGCCAGTTCCATCCAGAGGCATGTTCTGGTCCTGTGGATACAGAGTTTATGTTTGACAAGTTTGTTGAAAC
>CACYXI010000193.1 GCA_902778265.1 uncultured Bacteroidales bacterium
TCTTTCCCTCTTTTTCGTGGTGGTGTTCACTGGGATGCAGAGAGGGGCAAGCCCCGGAAGATACATAAGGATATCGTTGACTATCAGTCTAATGTCATTACCGTATTTTCTGCTAAGGATAGCACCAAGGGCAACGCCGTCTCCACCACCGAGAGGATGATTGCTGACAAAGGTATAGCGTTTCTGGCTGTCCTTGTCAGGAAGGTTCTCAAAGCCCTCCACTTTGAGGTCCATGTCAAGGAACTTGACGCAATCCTCAAGCCATTCAGCACCTTCATGATCCCTACTTCTCCAGATGAACTCGTTCAGCTCCTCTTGATGGGTAGTCCTAATGAGCCAGTTCACGAGGAACTTAGGGATATACTTCATCTTGTCGCCCACCTTTGAGGTGAGGATTTTCTCTATGTCGATTGTATGTTCAGTTACTACGGCCATTTGGATGCAAAATTAACAATAATTTCCGAAATAGAAACTTTTTACCTCAATTATTTAGCAATCTTAACTAAAAATGAGAGTAAATAATCTGTCTTCGTTGAGTATCTCATTTGCTAACTGATGAATATCCTCAACCTTCACGTCGTCTATTCTCTTGTAAAGCCTTTCGTTGCTCTTGAGAGTTCCTCTGTGCAGATATTGCTTTGCCATTGAGATTGCATAGTTCTCCCTGTTCTCTGAGGCAAGGGCTATCTGTCCCTTAATCTGCCGTTTGGCATTAGCGAGGGCGGCAGAAGATAAGGGAGTATTTCTGAGTTTAGCCAACTGACTCTTAACGAGTCGGATGCAGCGGTTCACATCATGTGGGTCACAACCGAAATAAACGGTCCAGAGGACAGAGTCCGTATAGCTCGTCATTATGCTCTCAACGGTATAGACCAATCCTCGCTTTTCGCGAAGCTCGATATTGAAGCGTGAGTTCATGCTCGGACCGCCAAGGATGTTGTTGGTAAGGTAGAGGGCTATACGCCATTTCTCCAGATCCTTGCCAAAAGCAGTACCGATCATGACGTGAGCCTGATGCGTGAGTTGCTCGTTGTCGTTCTCTCTCTTGCCTTGTAGCTCGTCTTTAAGTCCGTCAAAACCTTTGTTTCGGCTGATCGCCTCTTCGCTCTTCGTTCCGTCAAAAAGAGTCTCTAACTTCTTTGCCAGTTTCTTGAAATCTATGTCGCCATAGACATAGAAAACGGCATTGTCTGGACGGTAGAGCCTTTGAGTGAAGCGTTTACAATCCTCAGACTTAAAACCTCTTACTGTATCCTTCTCGCCAAGCACGTTATGACCGAGAGGATGCCCGTGGAAAATGCGGTTCTCAAACTCGTCATAGATGAGTTCGGCAGGCGAGTCGCGATAGCTTTCTATCTCATCGCAAACCACCTCCATCTCCTTGTCAATCTCGTGCTGTGGATAGGTGCTATGGAAAACAATATCGGTGAGAAGTCGCACGGCTTTGTCGAAATGCTGGCGAAGGATTGCAGAATAGTAGAATGTCTCTTCCTTTGTGGTGAAGGCATTAAGTTCGCCTCCCACACGCTCAAGTGTGTTGATGATCTGGATGGATGAAAGGCGGTCGGTTCCCTTGAATGTCATGTGTTCGCAGAAATGAGCCAGACCTTCCTCGCCGGCAAGTTCATCTCTTGTGCCGGCGGCAACTGCATAACCGCAATAAACCACCTCTCCTTGGTAGGGAAGGTGGATTATTCTGAGTCCGTTATTTAGGGTAAGAGTATTGTAATTCATTGAAAAATATGGCATTTGCCTCCATGTAATGGATTTATTGATGCAAAATTATTCAAAAATTCTGAATTTAACAAATTTTTCCACCTATTTTTATTAACTTTGCACCCTAGAAATCAAAGACGTGCCCCAGCCTTGGGGCTGACTCGCACTATTTCTAGGGTGCGAGGATGCTTTGCACGTTGCACTCGCAAATTGGGTGATGGGTGTTGGGTGATAGGTGTTAGTGGTTAGTAAAAGTGCCATTAACGATGACTTGCCACTTAAATATTCAGCACATAAAAATTGCACTCATATTAAATCAAAAACAAACAAATCATTGAAGACATTCGAAGAACTTGGCGTTAGTGAGGAGATTCGTCGCGCCATCGAAGAGCTCGGTTTTGCACAGCCTATGCCTGTGCAGGAGCAAACCATCCCTTTCCTTTTGGAAAGCCAGAACTCAGATCTTATTGCCCTTGCCCAGACAGGCACGGGTAAGACAGCGGCTTTTGGTATTCCACTTATCCAGAGCATTGACCTATCGAGCCGTGCCACACAGGCTGTTGTTGTTGCTCCTACCCGTGAGCTTTGCTTGCAGATTGCCGATGACATGAAGGATTTCGCGAAGTATGTCAAGGGACTGCATATTAGTGCCGTCTATGGTGGTACTTCCATCGAGAACCAGCGCCACGAACTGAAACATGGTGCTCAGATCATCGTGGCTACTCCAGGTCGTCTTATCGACCTAAAGAATCGTGGCTATGCCAAGTTGGAGAATGTCCGTAAGATTGTGCTTGATGAGGCTGACGAGATGCTCAACATGGGTTTCTCTGAGAGCATCAACGAGATATTCGAGTCTATTCCAGAAGAGCATACCACCCTTCTCTTCTCGGCTACTATGTCAAGAGAGGTTGAGCGTGTTGCAAAGCAATATCTCCGTGACTATCAGGAGATTGTTGTTGGTTCTCGCAACGAGGGCTCAGAGAATGTGAACCACATCTACTATCTCGTAAATGCTAAGGATAAGTATCTCGCCCTCAAACGAGTGGTTGACTATTATCCTCGTATCTATGCTATCATTTTCTGTCGTACTAAGGCAGAGACTCAGGAGGTGGCAGACCATCTCATTCGTGATGGCTATAATGCTGAGTCGCTTCATGGTGATCTTAGTCAGCAGCAGCGTGACCTCACCATGCAGAAGTTCCGTAACCACCTCACACAGTTGCTTGTGGCTACTGATGTGGCAGCCCGCGGACTTGATGTTGATGACCTCACTCATGTCATCAACTATGCCATGCCTGATGATATTGCATCTTATACTCACCGTTCTGGCCGTACTGGTCGTGCGGGCAAGAAGGGTACATCTATCGCTATCATCCACACTCGTGAGAAGCACAAGATTCGTGCCGTAGAGAAGCAGATCGGCAAGGAGTTCGTTGATGGTACTCTGCCAACCCCACAGGAAATCTGTACAAAGCAGCTTTTCCGTGCTATTGACGAGATAGAAAAGGTTGATGTTATCGAAGAGCAGATCGAGCCTTTCATGGCAGAGGTTCGTCGTCACTTCGAATATGTTGACAAGGAGGACATTCTGAAAAAAATGGTTAGCCGTGAGTTCGGTCGTTTCCTTTCCTATTATGCTGATGCTCCAGAGATTGAGAAGCCTGTTAGTAAGAAGGAACGTGAACGTGGAGACTCCAGAAATTCCAGAGGTTCCAGATCTTCTAGGGAGCCTAGGGAACCAAGAGCCGTTCAGGAAGGCTATACTCGCCTCTTCATTAATCTCGGCAAGGATCACGGTTTCTATCCAGGAGAGGTTATGCAGTTCATCAACCGTCATGTTCAGGGACGTCAGGAGGTCGGTCATATTGACCTTATGGCTGGATTCTCTTTCATTGAGGTGCCTAACCGTGATGCAAAGAAGGTTATGTCATCCCTTGACGGTACTTTCTATAAAGGTCGTCAGGTGAGATGTAATGAGGATCGTCCAGACGGAAAGCCTGCTGCTGGTGGTCGTGGCAAAGGGCGCAAGGGAGATTCTGAAGGTCGTGGTCGTTCTGGCCGAGGCCGTAAGGAAGATGCGGATTTCTCTCGCTTTGAGAAGAAGAGCAAGCGCAATAGCCCTCGCAAGGACTTCGATTCTGATGTAGCAGGTATGCCTGAAACTGGTGATTGGCGTCAATTCTTCAAGAAGAATGACGATCAGAGTCGCAGACGCGGAAAGAAATCCCTTCAAGAGCCTGACTTCTCTGAGGAAGGTTGGGCACGTAGGAAGCCGAAGAAAAAATAAATGAAAAATGAAAAGTGAAAAATGAAAAATACAGATTACATTTTTCAGCGAACATAAGCCAAAATACTAACTTGTATTTTTCATTTTTCACTTTTCATTTTATAATTTAAATCACATGAACTTGCCCACAACATTCTTTGGCCCTGTCTCGTGGTACGAGCAAATAGCCCGTGCCACAGAGCCTGTCTATATCGAGGCTCACGAGAATTTCCAGAAACAGACCCTTCGCACTCGCTGCAAGATAGCAACGGCAAACGGCATTCAGACGCTAACCGTTCCAGTTAGTGGCTCTGGGTCTATCAAGGAAATAAGAATATCCGACCATAACAACTGGAGACATCTTCATTGGCAGGCATTGGCATCTGCATACGGCTCTTCGCCTTTCTTTGAGTATTATGCCGATGATATTGCGCCTTTCTTTGAAAAGAAATGGGACTATCTCTTTGACTATAACCTTGAGATTACCCATAAGATGTGCGAATTGCTCGATATACGAACAGAAATACGCTTGACTGACGAATATAAAGGTTGCACCTTTGATTTGCGTGCTAAGGCTGATTGCAAGCCTTATTATCAAGTATTCCAGTCTCGTCATGGTTTTCTGCCTGATCTCAGTATCCTCGACCTCCTTTTCAACATGGGACCAGAAGCGATTCTCTATTTGATGAAAAAATAAAAACGGTATTATTATAGAACGCAAAGACGCAAAGTTGCAAAGATATTAAAATGAATGTACGCAATTACATGACAGACGGGCTGAAAGCCCAAAAGCACTTAGCCCAGGGCATCGCCCTGGGTCTGTTGAGCGAGTTTGTTCGCCCTGCAAGGGCAAAAGCTCCAATATGATGTAATGCTTTTGCCCTTACAGGGCGAAATTGCCAACCGCCATCTACCTAGGGCGATGCCCTAGGCTATGAGCTTTTGCCCCTTCGGGGCGCTTACTGGGTGATTGCGGATAATCATTTATATTGAAAAGAAAGACTTCGCGTCTCTGTGTCTTTGCGTTTTAAAAATTAAAGTAAAATGAAAAAAGTTCTTCTAACCCTCTCTGTTATTTTGATTGCCCTTTGTGTTAAGGCTCAGAATGACTCTCTCCGTATCTCTATCCTTGGCGATAGTTACTCTACTTTCTATGGTTGTGTAGTTCCTGACACTAATGCTATCTGGTATTTCCCTGACGGCAACAAGAATGCCCAGAAGGGTAATGATGTCAGGAAGGTAGAGCAGACTTGGTGGCATCAGGTTATCAAGCGTCTTGGTGCAAAACTTGAGCGTAACAATGCCTATTCTGGTGCTACGATATGCTATACAGGTTATCGGCCAGCAGAGGGCAAGCCACATGATGATTATTCAGATCGTGCTTTCGTCACTCGTAGCAACTGGCTCGGCAATCCTGACGTGATTCTCGTCTGCGGTGCTACTAACGATAGTTGGTGTGGTGCTCCTATCGGTGATTATGTCTTTGGCAACTGGACGAATAAACAACTCTATTCTTTCCGTCCTGCTATGGCAAAGCTCCTCTATGACCTCAAGGGCAACTATCCTATGGCTCGTATCGTTTTCATACTTAACAGCGAACTAAAAGACGAAATCAACGAGTCTGTTCACACCATTTGCAAGCACTATAATGTACCATGCCTTGATCTTCACAATATCGACAAGCAATGGGGGCATCCTTCCGTAGCTGGCATGAAATCATTTGCCGATCAGGTTGTTGAGTTCCTGAAGAAATAGTCCCCGAAAACGTGTTGATAACAAGTAACGGGTAACAATAAGAAAAATAGTGTAATATGCTGCCTATATTTATTATTTCTATATATAATAAGGTATATAAACTCCTAAAATCCTTATTGTTACCCGTTACCTGTTACAGGCCGAGGTTATCTTGCTTGTTGAGCGAGACTCATATTCGGATTATAGTCGCCTAAGATAAAGATAATGAGGTTGTTATGTGTGATTGTATGGCAGGGCGTAGGCTGCTGACAGTCTCGATAACATAACAATAAGCATTAATTTCTGGCAGATTCACCTTATTCTGTATGTTTGAAAAACGATGTAAAAACGTGAAAAATGCTCTGGTAACAATAATTAATGTGAATTCGTCGAACTCACGCTAATACTGGCTTCAATGAGATTTGCGAGAACTGTCAACTCCCTCCGATGCAGATCCGTTCCAGGTCCGTTGTAAATCCGTTGTAGGTCCGTTGATGCTCCATCGATAGGAGCGAACCTGAAGCGAAGGCAGAACGAAGGCAGAAGGCATAGCGAAGGCACATAAGCATTTCTACCCTTGCAGTAACAGGTAACGGGTAACAATAAGGAATTTAGTGTTAGCGTACCTCATTTCAGACATAGTACCCCTAAATTTATTTAATCAAAAGAACACCAATAAAAACAATATATCTCCAATTCCTGATTGGTTTGGGATTGGAGATGTATTGTATTATTTTGGAAGAGGTACCTCTACAGGAACCATCATGAAGACATCTTCCTCTGTTTCATTCTTGTCAATCTTCTTTTTCCCCGATTTTTGTTTCTGGGTACGTACAGGACGGACACTTAGTCCATGATACCGTGGAGTGTGACTATCAAAGAACCATTTATCCTTATAGAATTCTAAGGTGACTGCATCGTCGTCCATACCCATATAGAGAGTACGAGACCAATAAATTCCACTAGACCCTGCAGTAATAATAATGTTTGCGGCTGGCAAAAAAATCCAATTGTCATTTTTCTTGCTGGTTATCTTTCTTCCATTTACGCCATTTAGTGTTGTCCATTCTGCTGTCGTATAGGTAGAATCGCATAATTCCTTTATCTGATCCAATGATGGTATCTGCCATTTACTCCCCCAGTTGACTGTTGCCGCATCATCTTCAGGGTCGAGCACTTTCTTGTCAGCTATGCCGTTACGATTAATGCGATATTTCAGCAATTTAGGGTACTTGCTGTTGAAATCATACCACTTGTAGTTTTTTATTTCAAACTTATGCCCATCAGATGTGTCACTTGTATGGCCTTTGGTCTCTCCCCACGCGAAATACAATCCAAATTCCTCTGGCTTGCTTGCACCTATGTTACAGGTAGCCCAAAGCGTACCGCTTGGAAGACCAAGGTCAACGTATTTATGAGTGTCCTTAATCGTGATTTTCTTGTCTTTTTGAGAGTAAGAAGCAAGAGGCAATAATGCCATAATAATTACCATAAAAAATGTATAATGTAAGTAGTCAAATTAGATTTTATAATGATTATCCGCATTTAGCCGATAAACGGGCTGTAAGCCCAAAAGCTCATAGCATAGGGCATCGCCCTATGTACAAGGCAGTTAGGGCATTCGCCCTGTAGGGGCAAAAGCATTATTATATTAGAGCTTTTGCCCTTGCAGGGCGTTAGTTATCACCTCCATTTTACCACAGGGCGTTGCCCTGGGCTAAGTGCTTTTGGGTTTTCAGCCCGCCTGGCACGTAATTGCGGATAATCATAAATGTATTATGTATATGTCTAATGCAAGTCCGTTGCAAATCCGCATTCTATGTTAAATTCCAAGTAAATTTCTATTTTTAACTATATATTTAACACTTTGTCGTCACGCAGCGTTGATAGCTGCATG
>CACYXI010000194.1 GCA_902778265.1 uncultured Bacteroidales bacterium
GGAGAAGATGGCGAGGTTGGGGATCTTCACGGCGTTGCCGTCGAGGACGAGCTCGCGGATGCAGTTCACCATGTCGGTCAGCACACCTAAGATGGCACCCTTGGAATAAGGCGTGTTGTGGTTGGCCATGTGCTCGGCGAGCTGTTCGAGGTCGATGGTTTGGGTGACCATGGCGCGGGCGAACCACTTGCCGTAGGCCTTGTTGCCCTTGGACTTGTTTTGATAAAGTTTGTAGTGTAGCATAAGCGATTTTTTTATTTAATGGTTAAACATATTTAGTGGTTTTGATGGGTATCGCGATTCTCCCCCTCTTTTAGGGGGAGATAGAGAGGGTCCGGTCCTTTCTTGTTCTGATGCAAAGATACTGCACAAATCGTCCGTTTCCAAATCCGCGGCTTCTATTGCGGTTAAAATCTGTTAACAGCGAGCCGTAAAACTCATTTTTCTGAATTTATGGTTTGCGAGGGGCGTAATTATAATTTGTTCAAAGCAAACATATCGTATGGCAGGACGGGCGTGCTCACTGCTCATTGCTCACTGCTCATTTCTCCTTCCATGCGTAACACCGTAACACCGTAACACCGTAACATAAGGCCGATAACTACATGCGGCAAGGAAATCGGCGAAAATGAGACTATAGAGTAAAAATATATTATATTATTATATATTATAATATTATTTAATATATTAATAATTAGTAATTTATAAAATTCTAAGTTTTACTATCTTTATTTATATTTTCTTGTTTTCCGACATCGGATAGCTATAAACGTTACGGTGTTACGGTGTTACGGTGTTACGGATGAGGGAGAAAAGAAAAAGGGTAGGGGAGTTGGTGAGTTCGGAAAAAGGTTGTATATTTGCAGGCAGAAACAAAGAATATTATCTATGAAGTTCTCTATGAAATCATTTGCACAGTATAAAAAGGATGCCCCCAATCAAATAACTATGGCTAATGGTGCGTTCTATCCTGATATTCTAAAGCAGGCTTGTGAGTTGTACAAACCCGTTCTGATATATTTTGGACAGTTGCTTGCAACTTCCGCATCGTCTGAAATATTATTGAAGGAGATAACAAAGCTCACCCAAACATGGATGAGAATACAACTGCTAAGAGTATTCCGCAAATATGTTTCGCCAGAAACTTCAGTTGAAATGCTGAAATCAAAAAAAAAGATTCCAATGGTATGTAAGAACTTCGGTAAAGATTTTAGGCCAATACATATTGTTCAACGTAAATTCAATGAAAGGCCTTTGCCGGATGAGGCCTTGTGTGCAGTTCTTTGGGAATATAAGGATCGTGGCCAGAAGGGATATTCATTAACTGAATCTTTCTTCGAAATCTTTCAGTCAAAATTCCCCAACTACTCGATTGAAGGTCCGAAAAGAGCTGGTGCAGATGTTCAATTGGCTGATGTGTTCCCCGATTACCCTAATCCTTCGAGACCTGTTGATTTTATTATAAAAGATAGTAAGAGCAATGTTCTGGCAATTGGGCTTGCTCGATATGATAGCGACCGGGGAGGTGCGCAAGAAGATGACAGAACAGGCGGTTATAATAATTGTGCAAAAGAAATATTAGCATACACAAAGAGCAAGAATCTGAATGTTAAAATAATTTTCCTTAACGATGGGCCAGGCTTGTTGTTAGGCTCTATGTGGGATGACTATTCTAAACTCGAAAATATAGACTCCAAGAAAATAATGGTTTTGACGCTTCGAATGATTAATGATCGTCTAACGGAAGAATGGTTAAACTCTTAAAATTTTGATTATGGCTACTAGTGTTACATCCATAGTGCGTTCTACCTTGTCCTCCGTTTCCACGGTTCCCTTGAAGGACATTCACTTTAAATGCACCAACGATTATACTGGGAAAAGTATAAAGAGATTGTATCATGCTGACAATCTCGATGTCTTGTCTTGCCTTGTAAAAGATACTGATGTCTGCGGGAAAGTAGACTTGGTGTATATAGATCCTCCCTATAACACAGGAGGTGCTTTTGAAACAAGGGATTTCAAGCCAGCCTACAATGACAACTTCACGACAGAAGGCTACCTGCGTTTTATGGAAGTGAGATTAGATCTCCTTCATAAATTATTGTCTAATGAAGGCTCCATTTATATTCAATTGGATAGCAATATGTTATTCCATGTAAAACTATTGATGGACAAAATATTTGGAGAAAAGAATTTCCGGGGGATGATTACGAGGAAGAAGTGTAAATCAAAGAACTTCACTCGCAATACCTATGGGAATATTTCTGACTATATTCTCTTTTATAGCAAGGGCGATACACCGAAATGGAATCGTCCATTCGAAGATTGGTGTGAAGAAAAATCCAAAAAAGAATACCCTTTTATTGAGGAAGGTACAGGAAGACGTTATAAAAAAGTGCCTTGCCACGCTCCGGGTACTCGAAGAGGGGCTACTGGTGGCCCTTGGAGAGGCATGATGCCCCCTAAAGGAAAACATTGGCAATATACTCCCGACACATTAGATGAAATGGATGCCAAAGGAGAAATATATTGGTCCTCAAATGGTAATCCAAGAAGAAAAGTATATTTGGACCAAAGCAAGGGCATTCCTGTGCAAGACATTTGGCTGGATTTTCTTGATGTTAATAATCAAAACACACATCAAACGGGGTATCCAACGGAAAAGAATCTAGACATGCTCAAACGCATTGTAGAAGCATCATCAAACCCCGGGGATCTTGTGCTTGACTGTTTTGCAGGATCGGGTACAACTCTCGTTGCAGCGGAAGAATTGGGCAGACAATGGATTGGAATAGATATAGGTGACGAAGCCATCCGTGTCATTAAAGATAGATTTGCCAACGGAACAAAACCTTTGGGAGACTATGTCAGTAAAAAAAAGAAAGTATCAGCACCCTCTCTTTTTGACGAGATTAGTATTGAAGAAAAAAATACAGAAGCGATATCTAAACAAGAACATATTCAACCCAAATACCAGATATTTGAAGAAATTTGACTTGTCATAATAGATATAGATAGAGGTTAAGGCCGTATATTTTTTCTGCAAATTAATGCAATATTCTGACCATATCTACATCCTTAGCTGAGCTTAGGATATAAAAATATAGTTACACTTACGAATTAATAATTTTGCGTACTGTCCATTATCTGGAATATTTTCATTCTCCATTTGAATTGTTAAAAAACTCATAGTTTATCTTGTCTCATTATATTTTAAGCTCGACTAAAACAGTAGATATGTTCAGGATACTACCATGATTGAAAAAGATAGGTAAAGCAAGGAATCTAATATATAATTGATGATTTATTGATTTAAAAAATCGTTCAAACTTGTGGTTATTCTGATTAAAATTCATACTTTTGTAACTCTATAACCAAAAATCACAGTATGAACGACTACTATTTTTATCGCTACAAATTCAAGGAAGTGCCGGCAGAGCCAAGCTTTGTAGCCGAGGAGGAGACCGGAACGCCAAGGGATGTTCTCGGCAGCAAGCTGGCGAAAGCAGAGCTGTGCATCATGCACACTAAGAGCAAGGGCGATGTGGAGAAGTACCATAATCGCATCTATTACCATGACGGGGTCGGACTCATGCAACTGCAAAATAACATGCAGCTGCCCATCACCGATGAGAACTTCAAGACCGAGAAACAAGACAGCCACCCTTTTCTGAATGTTGTCATTGACAACCGCGAGGGACGGCAGATCATAGGCATTGAGAAAAACTCGTCTTTCAAGAAACGCCGGGGCGACAACAATTCTACCCAGCGTGTAGCTGATCTCATTGCAGAGTCGGTGAGCAACTATCTGCGTGAGCAGGGCCGTATCATGGAGATAAGTCCAGTAGCGCGGAAAGGCGAGTTGTGGAAAACGGTGATGGAACGAATCATAAAGAAAAACAAGCGCGTCCGGTCGATAGAGTACCTTTTTCCTGCAGATGATGAAGAAAATAAACCTCAGAAGGACACGGCTCTTTACATCTTGATGAACTTGCTCAGGAAGAGCGGCAGTTCCGATGGCTCTTTCAAAGCTAACTATGCGGTTGGCGACGAAAAGGAGATGAAAATGGCGGAGACCAATTTCCGTGCCACGGAAATGTTCGCCAGCAAGGAACATTATCAAATCAACGTGCAATTCAATGACATGAGTATTGCCCGCACCAAAGACAAACTATATGCCCACACAGAACTTTTGGAGCGCGATTTGGCCGACTTCACGAGCGGGGCACGCGGCCTAAAGGGAACTTTTATGCTCAATGATGAACTTGACAAGATATATGAATCACTAAAGGGTTATGAAGATAAGTAAGGAAATGAGACTGGAACAGATTGTTGCTATAGTTGCCGATGACTGGCTTGAGCAAAATTTCATGGTCGAGGAAGAAATCATAACTTCTGTGGTCGCGCATACGCTTTCAGAAGTGGAATCTTCAGAAGGAATAGATTCTGAAACACAACGGGCTGACAGAATAGCAAGACACGCAAAGAGAATGTTGGTAGAAAGAGGCATAGAGTACAAAGAGCCTTTTACTGCTGCCTGTATCGTGCTTTCTGCTGTGGCCCGGCTTGTCTGTGAGAAAGCCGACGGTATCGGGCTTGCTATGGAGCTGTTTGGCCGAGCGGCGGATTGTGACCCTGGCTATTACGACCGGCATCAGCAAAGAATAGCCGGTATTAGCATTGACGAAAGTATTCTGAATGGAATATTGGAAGAGTGCAAGGAGCAAAGTAAATTGACAAATGTGGTGAAAAAAGCGCCGCAAGTAGGCGTTACGAACATTTATAATCAAAATTTTCAAGCTGGCTCTAATCCACAATTAGCAAACGGATCAACAATTAATTACAATGAATGAGGATAAAATAGAGAACAATTACAACATGCATTTCGAGACGGGTAGCAATCCTACCATCTTTAACAATGCCAAGATAGAAGTTCACGGCGATTTCATCACAACTACTATGAAGCGGAAGAATAACCATGAAACAGAAAACGAGCAACAGGGAAATAGTGCACGAATTAAGAAATTCTCAGACCTCTTTGATCCGAGTATGAAGACAAAAGCTGAAGCCGAATACAAGCAAAGCGTGCAGCCGCTGCTTGTCAATTGCACGCCCGACAGTGCCTTCATGCGTGTGGTATCATTTCAACCAAGGGAGAAAGATAATGACGGCAACAAGATTTCAAAAGTTCAGGTGTATAAAGCCTTTGGAAAGATGAAGATCTATTTATCCAAAGATTTATCCGAAGAAGACTACGCTAAATGGCTGTCAAGTCATGTTGACGGAATGACTTCCATCTCCTCTTGGCAAAGGTACTTGTAAGTTTCTGCCAATGCTCTGAAATCTTCCGATTTATCCGAAAATAAGCGAGTAGGATAAATCGGATTTTTCTTGTCTTATTTTACCATTAAATTTGCACCGTAATCAGTTAGCTGCTGGTTGCGGTGCTTTTTCGTTATGGCTGAGGCTGTTCACGATTGGCACAAACTCGGATAGGTGCGCACCTTCCATTCAATATAGTATTCACTTTTAAATGCAGACAATTATGCGTAAAGTATTTAAGGTAGTTAAGCTCCTCGCCCTCCGCCAGGGCACTTCGGAGCGAACAGGACAGGAGTGGAAGAGCCGCGAGGTCGTGCTCGAGTCAACAGAGGCGGTGATGTACCCCGACCTCATCGTGGCAACGCTGCGCGGCGAGTGGGCCGAGACCCCCGACTTCCGCGAGGGCGACATCGTGGAGGTTGCCCTCAGCTTCTTCGCCCATGAGAAGGACGGGCGGTGGTTTAACAACATTAGAATCATCAAAATTGAAAAGAAATGA
>CACYXI010000195.1 GCA_902778265.1 uncultured Bacteroidales bacterium
AAGGGGTCAATGAGATATCCTTCTTCATGTACCGTCTCACGCAAGTTTTGGGTTAGTGATTGTCAGGGCTCGTCCACAGAAAAATCCTGTGCCCCAAATTATCTTTCAAGAACTTTTTTGTACGTTCTGTAATAGGCTTTTGATATGGTCTTGAGATATTAGTCATAACATCAGCCTTTCCTTCTATTGCTAATCGCACATTTTTTAGAAGTAGCTTAGTCTTAAGGGAAATGCCTTTAAATTCAGTAAATACCCTTAATGCTCTTGCCCTTCTTTTGTGTACAATTTCGTCACCTATTAATGAGAGTTCAAATACGCCACTGTCTATAATCTCGTAGTTTTCATCGTATAAATCCGCAATAAAATCCCGGTTGACCTTCTTTACTTTAAAGAAGCGAGTGTCTTCTGACATTTCTTTACCCACATGAATCATTTTAAAGGAAGAATTTTCCAATTCATCCTTTAAGGCGTAGTAATTTCTTCTTAAAGTATCGTTAGGGTTTAGCCGTACACGAGTAAGCCCCGTACCTCTTAAGTGACGTATTGTCTTGAAAGGGATGCTACCTATCTCATTATACTCTTCTTTGGCTTTGTCGGATTCAATCTGATCATATTTCTTCCACAAACTCAGCAAGGTATCTCCATTAGCATCTTCTTGTTTGATAAGATCAAGGGCAACACCTGCTTGTGTGGCATCTTTAATATTTATTTTATCAAAGATTTCAACTGTATACTCTAAGAAATTAGTGTGCTTCTTTGTTAAAGGTACTTTTCGCGTCTTTTTTATAATCCATTTCCCATCTTCTACGCTTATATCAAGGGTTATCCTCTGACCTTCTATTTTGTATTCGGTTGTACTATTAGGATAGGATTTAACGACAATAATGTCCATATTATTATCGCTAAAAAATACATTAGTTTTTATATCCTTGTTTAAAGAGTCTAAACCTTCTTTGTAATACTTAGTAATGAACTCATCAGTATAAGCTATATCAAGCTTGTCTGCATTTACGATTTTACCACATACAAGACAAGAAACCTCACATTCTTTGGTATTCTTATTGAGTTTTGTCAATGAAAATAAGACTGTTAGTTTTGCCTCTTCGGTATTCCAAGGTAATTTCGTATCAAATTTGATACTAAGTGCTTTGCCATTCAACTCAAACAAAGTATTGGAACTCCCGATTTCGACAATCTTCAAAATCGAGGAAGAAGTCTCTCCAATCTCAGGTATGTCTCCTATAACAGTTCCTTTGAATCTGTTTTTTAGGACATCTTCTTCATATAGTTTAAATAGTGCCTTTATCTGAGCCATCTTGTGTTATTTAGGACGATTTATGCGTTTACTGTGCAAAGATACATATATTTCTACAGTTTACAAAGTTCTTTTGTAGTTTCCAACTGCATTTTCTATACGTGATAATATTGATTTCCTTAACCCCAAAGGTTGAAGAACTTCTACATAATCACCCCAAGAAAGAATTTTTTGTTTCAGCTCATAGTTGACAACGACATCGAGCTCGATGGTGACGCTGTTTTTGTCTTCTGCCACCTTCTTCTGACTGCCGTGCCAGGGCTTTGTGGCGACGTAGGGATATTCGTCCTTGGGGAAGCGCAAGAGGACTTTCTCAGACTGCTGGCCCTCACGCTTGGTCACGCCGATGACATCTTCAAAGTACTCGTCGAAGTTGATATCGGTTTCACGGTAAGGCACGTGGGCGAGTTTCACGCTGAGAATCCTATCAAGGGGATAGTTGCTCAGGTTGGTATGGTCGCCATTACAGCAGAAGAGAAACCAGCGGTTGTTGTACTGCTTGAGATAGTAGGGATGGACGATGAGTGTCTGGGGCTCCGTCATCTTGAAGCTCTGATAGCGCAGCTCCACGGTGGTCTTCTTGCGGATGGCATTGAAGAGCGGCGTGAAGTGCTCCATCCCTTTATTGTAGACGGCAGACTCGAAGCCGACGGCAGCCCGCACCTCCTTGCGGTTGTTCATGCAGAGATTGAGACGTGCGCCAAGTTCTGATATCCAGTCGGCCTCCGGCATGCCGTCGAAGCGACGGAGAATGTCCAAGGCCTGGCCGAGATGCAGGATGTCGTCCTCGCTGAGCTCGGTGGAGAAGATGGAGAAGTTGGGGTCTTCATACTGATAGGTGGTCTGTCGTCCGTGCTTCTTGCGGATGATGTTGGTGTGATACTCGTTCTCGATGTTCAGCAGGTCGTCCATCAGCGTGGTGCGTGAGGTGATGGTCGGCTCGCCACGCAGCTCCAGCTCCCGGTTGATGAAGTCGGTGAGCTCCTTACCCGAATAGGCATGTCCGCTGCGTAGACACTGGTCGAGGACACGCAGACGGGTGGAATAGTTTTTGGTGTTTGGCATAATGCTTTCATTATTTATAATATGTGCAAAGGTAAGGCTTTTATGTTCTCCCTATGCGAACACGTCCATTTTTTTTTGATTGATGCAAAATTTTTGAACGTGTCCGTATAGGGGGAACGAATGGGTATTATCTTTGCGGCAGATTTTACATCAAGTTCAACTAAAAACACATTTTCTATGAAGAAAAGACATTTCAGAACACTGGCCATGATGGCTGTCGTGGCGAGTATGGGAATGACATCATGCAAGCAACTCTACTATCAGGTGTATGATGTCAAGTCGGATGCAATGAAGCAGGAGGACAACTCACTGGTGTATGAGAATAGTGACTTGAAAGTGATGTACAACCTTTGGGGTAAGGACGGAAGTGTGGGCTTCATTCTCCAGAACAAGACCGACAAGGACTTGTTTGTAGATATGGACAAGACGTTCTTTATCCTCAATGGCCAGGCCAACGACTATTTCAAGAACCGGGAGTACACTTCGACCACTACCGATGTTGCCTCTGTGGGCTATGGATTTAGCCAGACTTACTGGGGCGTGAATGGCTATTGGCCAACCCAGTATTACGTGCCAACCACAGCCTCTGCATTGACAAAGCAGATGAAAGGTCAGTCGCATGGCATCACGACAAAAGAGAAGCAGATTGTCTGCATCCCGGCTCGTGCCTACAAGGTCATCAGTGAGTACAAGGTGTCGCCACGCTTTGTCAAGACCTGCGAGCGCAGTAAGGACTTCCCAAAACGTACGGCAAATGTGGCCAACTACTCGGAGAGCTCCTCACCTATGAAGTTCAAGAACCGCATCGCTTACTCTTTCGACAGTGACTGCAAGAACTTGCAGCACATCGAGAACAGCTTCTATGTGAGCAGTGTCACTAACTACTCCAAGAAGGCTGCCGTTGAGAAAGTGCGTGAGAAGACCGACTGCTACAGCTCCCAGAAGCAGAAACGAGAGTACTTCAAGATTGGCGGACCTGACAAGTTCTATAGGACCTATCACAGTCAGGGAACCGCTGGTTCGGATATGTATGATTAATTTCCCTATCTTATAGATCGTTTTAATGTTTAACCAGATGGCTGAATTTTCTGCCATTATAATGAATGTATACAATGAAAAAATGTATTTGGATCTTGATGATGCTGCTTTCGGTAATCACTTTTGCCGCTTGCAGTAGTGATGATGACGATGACAACAACAGCACCACTATCACAGAGACAGAGCTTATCGGTACATGGGATATGACACAAGTGACGGTGAATGGTAAAAGTGCGCCTCTTAATGGAACAGCCTATATTACCTTCTCTTCTGACAAGACCTATCATATCGTTTTCATGGATTACGACTATGAAGGTACATGGAAGTTAGATGGTAATACCATTACCGGTGTAACACCAGACCCTGTTGTAGAAACAATGCGCGTCACAAGTATGAGTGGCAAGAATGTGCATATTACCTACAGTAATAGTGACGGAAGAAAGATGGAAATAGATTGTACCAAACGATAAAATGTTAGGCAGATATACGACTTTGAGAAATAAGTCGTATATTTGCCGATGTAAAACTAAAAACGATATCACTATGGGAATGAAAGACAAGGCTATGTTTGCGCTCTACCTCGCTGCAAAGAAGCGCAAGGTCAACAACAATCGCCTAAGCAACAACTATGACGATTATGATTGCGATGGCTTTGATGACCATGATGAATAACAGAAAGGAGTGCCAATGAAATTTGGATTCAGAAAGCCGTCGCTCAAGAGAAGCATCAGCGCACGGACGACGGGACAGGCCAAGAGGGCCATCAAGCGTGCGTTGATTCCGGGTTATGGGAAACGAGGCATGGGCATCTTACATCCCAAGAAAGCCCTCTACAACCGTGTGTACAGTCGCACAACATTTGGCTTGGGCGACATCATCAAGGCATTGTTCAAATAAAGGAAATAAACTATGGTCAATAAAATCAGAACTATTATCTTCATTGTTATAGGCATTATCTCAATCGGCTTATCTATCCGTTGCTATTCCTATAAGGCAATGGAGTTTACAGAGAAAAGCATGTATGGCGGCGATGCTTTTACTGGCATACAGAATGCCGGTGCACAAACCTCTGAAAATGTCAGCGGCCTCGCCTGTATCGTGCAGTTTGGATTTGGTTCAGTACTGCTTGTGGCAGGCTTGGGGTTCCTCGGTGTTGGCTTAACGTCTCCTCTTGGCAAGAAACAAGACGAAGAGAATAGTATCGTTGAGGAGGAAGATACCACATCTGTTGATGAGAACACCCCAAAATTGGAGCAAAGTCAATCAGAATAGAATCTGCCTATGGACAGTAAGAAGAGAAAAAAACGACAAGAAGAGTATCCCATACTTCTCCTATGGGATGCTATTTTGCACCATAAGAAGATTGTCAGCTGCTTGATAGCTTTTGTTATCATTGCATTTGGCGGTATTATATGGTACAGACACTATAGTGTCAAGAAGGAAGAGCAGAAAGAATTGCTGAAGACAATGGAGCATGTTGCGGCAATCTCTGGTACTTATAAGAGTGGGTATGTCATATTGATACTGAATCCAGACAATACTGCGTCATTGACAACGGCTGCTGGCAGTTATGACGAAGCTGTCCATCTTGGACATTGGGAAGAGAAAGCTGATGGATATCCTATACAGATAGACTTCTCTGACTCTTTTGAAGCAAGTATGTGTGGAGAGTCAGATGGTTATTTCAGTACACTGTATTTTTTCTCAAGCGCCTTATGGCCTAATCTTGATGCTATTCAATCAATGGATTACTCGAAGGCGGAAACACTGACAAAACAAAAATAATATGAGTGGTGTACAGCTATTATGTCCCGAATGTGGATGTCCGGAGGTCGTTGTCTATGACGACGGCACATGTGAATGTCAAGGCTGTGGCTTCGTGGGGAGCATTGATATATTCAGGAGCTAAGCAGCTTTGTACATTCTAACAATAGTTGCTTAGCTCCACAAGATTGCCATCGGGGTCTCTGACATAGAGGCTCCTCATGGTTCCGTGTGCGCCATGCCGCTCAACGATGTCAGTCAAGAGCTTGATTCCTTTGGCCATTAGCTCTTGCTCGACGGTCTCCAAGTCTATCATGAGGCGTTGAACATGTTAGGAGTGAAGATACCGGCGCATGAAGTGTTTGTGCCTATTGACTATTCAATAGACTTGGGTGATAATCTTGATGTGCTGATGAACAAGCTGCTTGAAAAGTATCCACAACTCACGGGCAACAAATAATTATCTAATAGGTATGAATATTATATAATCTGAATTTTCGATTAATTTGTAGCGATAACGCAAGCTGCAAAGCCAATTATCTATAAATCAGTTTATATTTAACTTATTATGTTTTGTCATTT
>CACYXI010000196.1 GCA_902778265.1 uncultured Bacteroidales bacterium
GTGAGAGCCACCGAGAGCGTATTTGTATGCAATATCATTATTGCTCACCTGCATGGTGAATGTCATAGGGTAGGGCGCTTTCTCTGCCGTCATTTCAATGGAAATGGTATTGGCTACGTAATGTGCAGATGAAGCCTTTGTGCGGCTCATGGTGTATTTCTCATCCACCTTGCCCTCTGTATGGTTCTTTAGGGTGAGGTTCTGGGTGTAGTCGCCCATGTCGGTGTTAAGACCGAGGGCGGACGGTTCAAGCATTTTCTTGCCGTCGTAAGTCACTTCGTAAGTGAGCTTTCCGCCGTCAGTACTGATATTTACGAGCATACGACCGTCAGGTGACGATACTTTGAATACGTCTGCATGCGCACCGAGGGCAGCAAGCAGTAGAGATACCGATAGGGTTGTCAGTTTTTTCATATTATTGTTTATAGAATTCACTAAAAGCTTTAATACAATACTCCTGATCAATAGCTGCACCTGTCTCGCGAACGCTGTGCATACCGAGGATTGGGTTGCCCATATCCACACCCTTGAGAGGGAGTGAGGATGCGAGAATATTGCCGAGAGTACTTCCACCTGCAATGTCGCTATGGTTTACAAACCTTTGGCAAGGGACGCCAGCCTTTTCGCAGATGCCTGCAAAGATAGCGGCTGAAACGGCATCAGAAGCGTATTTCTGAGCGGCATTGAACTTGATAACAGGACCGCCACCAAGCACAGGATGATTGGTAGGATCATATTTCTCAGAGTAGTTAGGATGCCAAGCGTGGGCATTGTCCGCACTTATCATAAATGCCTTCTCTATGGCTCTGTGATAGTCATCGATAGTCTCGCCTTGTGCAAGAACTATTCTCTGGATGATAGAGGCAAGGAAAGGAGAGCCAGCACCCTGCTTTGTCTGTGAACCAGTTTCCTCGTTGTCGAATATTCCAAGAACCTTTGTGGTCTCTGGAACGGTCTCTGGATCAGCGAGTAAGGCGGAGAGACCTGCGTGAACCATACTGAGGTCGTCGATTCTTCCTGCGGATATAAACTCATTATGAGCACCCACGTGACAAGCAGGTGTGGTGTCGTAAAGATAGAGGTCGAAATCGAGAATGTCAGTACTCTTTATGCCAAGTTCCTCGGTGATGAGATTGATAAGGATATTGCCCCTTTCAAGCTCGCTATTGACGATGCCGAGGATAGGGAGCATATCCTTTTGTTTGCTAAGAGCCACACCATCATTAACCTGACGGTTGAAGTGGATAGCAAGGTTAGGGATGAGGAGTATAGGCCTCTCTATGCACAATAGTTTCGTTTCTGGACGCATTACATCCTGAGACCTGACGATAACCCTACCCGCGATGCTCAGTGGACGGTCGAACCAGGTGCTGAGAATAGCACCACCATAGACCTCGGTATTGAGCTTTGTAATGCCACCCTCGCAGGTCATTTCTGCATTAGGCTTGATGCGGAAGGTAGGGGAGTCAGAATGGGCACAGATGATGTGAAATCCGTTCTCGCCGAGAGATTTCTTGCCAATATGGAATGCGTAGATAGACGAATCGTTCTTGGTGACATAGATCTTGTCACCAGCCTTGATGTCGGTGATTCTATCCTCTGCATTAATGCGCTTGTATCCTTTTGCCTCCAGTCGTCGGGCAGTTTCCTTAACCGCGAAGAAATTGACTGGTGAGACATTCAGAAAGTCTAATAAATCCTTTGAGTAATTATTCATTTTTACTTTTGGTTTTAGTTCCTTACAAGCTACAAAGGTAACAATTTATTTTAATATGGCAAAGAAAACTTACAAAATCTTTGGTAGTTTGGGAATTTTAGTTTAATTTTGCAATCAATAAATAAATATGAACCATGGCTCATAGATTAGACGCATTAGATAGAAAAATCCTTGAACTCGTCATTGCTGATGCACGAGTTCCGTTTCTTGAGGTGGCTCGCGCATGTAAACTTACCACTCTCGGCATCTTGAAGGGAAGCCAGTTTAATATCGATCCTGAGAAAATCGGTTATGAGACTTGTGCCTACATCGGTCTTTTCCTCAAGGATCCAGAGAGATTTGATGAGGTGGTAGAGGAGCTTCGTAAGATTCCAGAGGTGGTGGAATGCCATTATACAACTGGCGGTTTTGATATGTTTATCAAGATCTATGCCTATAACAACCATCACCTCCTCAATGTGATCCATGATAAGCTTCAGCCATTGGGACTCTCTCGTAGCGAGACTATCATTTCCTTCAATGAGGCTATTCATCGTCCTATCGCAATCATTGAACCTGAAGAAGATGATGAGGAGGAGGAAGAATAAATGAAACAATATCTTGATTTGCTTGATAGAATCCTGACAGAGGGAACTGTGAAAACAGATCGTACTGGCACAGGAACAAAGAGTGTGTTTGGTCATCAGATGCGCTTTAATATGGCCGACGGCTTTCCTTTGCTCACAACAAAGAAACTGCACCTCAAGTCTATCATTTATGAACTTCTGTGGTTCCTGAAGGGTGATACAAACGTAAAGTATCTTCAGGAACATGGTGTTCGTATCTGGAATGAATGGGCTGATGAGAATGGTGAGCTCGGTCCTGTCTATGGCAAGCAATGGCGTGCCTTTGAGACACTTGACAAGGATGGGAATCGCGTTGTTGTTGATCAGATTAAGGATGTGCTCAATCAGATAAAGACTAATCCTGATAGCCGAAGAATGCTTGTATGTGCTTGGCATCCAGGACAAACCGATTATATGGCTTTGCCTCCTTGCCATACTATGTTCCAGTTCTATGTGGCTGACGGAAAGCTCTCGCTCCAGCTCTATCAGCGTTCGGCTGATACTTTCCTCGGAGTACCTTTCAATATTGCGAGCTATGCCCTTCTGCTTCAGATGATGGCCCAGGTAACAGGACTCCAATGTGGGGAGTTTATCCATACAACGGGTGATACTCATCTCTATCTCAACCACATAGAGCAGGCACAGTTGCAGCTCACGCGCACTCCTCGTCCATTGCCTAAGATGAAGATAAATCCAGATGTAAAGGATCTGTTCTCTTTCGAGTATGAGGACTTTGAATTGGTTGATTATGATCCTTGGCCACACATTAAAGCGGAGGTGAGCGTATGATAAATGTGATAGCTGCCGTTGCAAAGAATCGTGCCATAGGTAATGAGAACAAACTTCTCTACTGGTTGCCTAATGACCTGAAGCGTTTCAAGGCTCTTACTACAGGGCATACCATCATCATGGGGCGAAACACATTCGACTCTCTCCCAAAGGGTGCTCTGCCTAATCGCCGTAATGTGGTTCTCTCACGCTCGGTAAAGGAACTTCCTGGTTGTGATGTCTATCCTTCTCTTGATGAGGCACTTGCTAATTGTGCTCCTGATGAGGATGTCTATATAATAGGTGGTGCTTCAGTTTATGAGCAATGTATGGATAAGGCTGATCGCCTTTGCCTTACAGAGATTGACGATACTCCATCTTCTGCCGATGCTTTCTTCCCTGAGTATGAAGGTTGGAAGGAAGTTTCTCGTGAAGATCACGAAACTGATGAGAAGCACGCATTTAGGTATTCCTTTGTGGATTATGTAAGGTAAACGTGCTACAAAGCAAAGATAATATTTCGAAAAAGGAGAGCATCTCGCAAAGAGGTGTTCTCCTTTTTTTACGTTGAAACTTCGTTCTTCCTTCGCTCTTCCTCCGTACCAAACTCGATGCTCCTTCGCTCCTTCGCTCCTTCACCGACTTTGCACCGACTTTGCACCGACTTTGGTACGGAGGAAGAGCGAAGGAACAGCGAACTTGCATAAGAGGTGTTTTGAGGGAAAATCGTAGAATTTTCGTTGAATTATCTCTTTCCCTTCTTGTAAAGTTGGTATGAATTGACAAGGTTATGCCAGATGCTATAGAAACCGCCTACAACGGAGGTAACGGGATTAAGGAATACCAATCCCATCCAGATGATGAATACGGTATTTTTCTGGCCGAAAGCCTGACCTGCAGTTATTGCTGATCGCTCTATTGGATCAATATACTCGCCTTTGTTCTTACATTCTGACTGTGGTTTGGTAGGTTGTTGCCAACGCTTGCCGATAGCCCTTCCGAGAGTGAATTGGATCACACAGCATACGGCACTTATGGCTGCAAGTCCGAGGAGAATGCTTAGTGCGATGTCGCTTTCAACGATTGTCCTGACCGTTACTGTGATAGCAAGGGCGAGGGCTACGAGCCATAGGTAGAAGGCGAGATCCTTTATCTGGAGCATCTTCTCCTTCAATTTTGGGGCGTAGTGCCTTATGATGAGCGCAACAAACAGAGGGCAGAGCAAGAGAGGGAAGACCTTACCCATAATCATGAAGAACTCTGTGAGGAAATCAAGACCTGAGTGTGGTTCTACGAGGGTAAGGAATCCGGGTGCAAGTGCAGAGACGAGAAGATTGCAGAGTACAATATATGTAACATCTCCGCTTAGTGAACCTCCTAATTTCTGTACTATGACAGCAGAAGCCGTGGCTGTTGGGCAGATAAAGCAAAGCATCGCACCTTCCCAGAGAATCTTCTCGTTAATAGATGTCGGGAGATATAATGCTGCTAATGAGCATAATACGAAGAGGCTTCCTTGCGTAAGAAGCAAAATTCCATGCCAACGGTGGGGCTTCAGGTTCTTCGGCTCAACCTTTAGAAACGAGAGGAAAAGCATACTGAAGATGAGCGTTGGCTGGAGGATGTGCGAGATGGTGTAATAGAAATCGCTCTCGCTTTCTTCTGGAACAATTGCATCAAAGACAAAATAAAGCAATCCTCCGATGAGCATTGCTATTGGGAGTTTCCAGGTTCTTATGAATGTGAAAATCTTGTTCATTATCTTCTTTTTACCTTGTTTTAGGGTGCAAAATTAGTAAAAATATTGCGTTTGAGGCAATTATTTACGTTTTATTTACCTTTCTGACCGTTTTTCTTGCTCATAAGGTTTGGTTCATTGAGAATAAATAAGTACTTTTGCATCGGAAAATGAATAAGATGAAAAATATAAAAACATATATTTGTGCCGTCTCTTTGTTGGTGGCACTATCTTGTAGTGATGCTTTTGCTCAGCAGAAGGGTGGGGAAGATGCTCCCGTCAAGGTTGAGGCTAAGGCTGATACCGCGATTTCTACTGTTGCAGACTCGGTAAAGGGGGAGGTGATTGATGATGCCTTGCTCGGCGATGCTGAGGAATCGGTATTGGATTCTGCTCTTGTTGCAGATGCAAATGCAGGAACATATACTCAGTTGAAGAAGAAGTTCATAGAAGGTGGTGCCGGCTTTATGTCGCTTGTTGCCCTTGCCCTTGTTCTCGGACTTGCCATCTGCATAGAGCGTATCATATATCTCTCAATGTCAGAGATTGATGCAAAGAAGTTTATGGCAGAGCTTGAGAAGAAACTGAAGGATGAGGGCGTTGAGGCTGCAAAGTCACTTTGCCGTGACACTCGTGGTCCTGTTGCAAGTATCTGCTATCAGGGACTTCTCCGTATTCGTGAGACAAAGGCTGCAATAGAGCGTAGCGTTGAGTCGTATGCTCAGGTGCAGATTGGAAATATGGAAAAGGGCTGTTCTTGGATTACCCTTCTCATAGCTATGGCTCCTTCACTCGGTTTCCTCGGAACTGTGATAGGTATGGTTATGGCATTTGATAGGATTCAGATGGCAGGAGATATTCGTCCGGATGTTGTTGCTTCTGGTATGAAGGTGGCACTTATCACCACTATTTTTGGTATCATTACGGCTCTTATCCTTCAGTTGTTCTATAACTATGTGCTCTCAAAGATCGATCATCTCACGGCACAGATGGAGGAGTCTGCCATTACTCTTATGGATATTCTCACTTCTTTGGATGAAGAAAAATCGAAGGTAAATGAGTAGGCTCTCTTTGAAAATAGGGAAGTTGTCGGACGTAAGGAAGTGGTCTTCTGAACGTATCTCGCATGTGGTGCTGTATTCGCTTACCGCTATCATCGCCCTTGTGTTCCTGCTGTTCTATTTCGTGGGATACGATATGCCAGCCATGTGGGATGAGCGCTATATCTCGCCACTTCTCACAGATCTTGTTATGGGGCTTATGCTGCTTCTTCTCGTTGGAACTTTTGTGGTAGCTAGTCTTTCAAAGTGGCATTCTGTTCATACAAACCATACTCCGGCAGTAGTGAATGGCATTCATGGAAAGCGAATCACGCTTGGCGTAACCCTCGGAACTATTGCCTTGATGACTGTTCTCTTTGCCCTTCCATCTTCAAGCATCTATGTGAATGGCGAGTTGTTTGAGGAGAAGTTATGGCTTCGTGCAGCCAATATGTTTGTGGTAGCGAGTGTTCTCCTTATTATAATAGGTATAGGCGCAATCTTGTTTGGAGTAATCAGAAATCGCAGGAAATGATCTTTAGAAGGAAACGGCGTGAGGTTCCGGGCTTGAACACGACCTCAACGGCTGACATATCGTTCATGCTCTTGGTCTTCTTCCTTGTCACCACATCTATGGATGCTGACAAGGGAATGAATCGTCAACTTCCTCCCAAGCAGGATGAGAAGCAGGAGATGATGGATGTGGATAGGTCGAAGGTCATGTCGCTTGCGCTTTCCGAGGAAGGATTACTTACCATAGACGAGAAGATTGCTGATATTGATAAGATCCGTCGGCAGTTAAAGGAGTTTATTGTTAGTGCAGGACCTTCTCATATCATAGAATTAAAGACTGATCGCAAATGCGACTATGATACATACTTCCATCTTCAGAATGAGATCGTGAGAAGTTATCGCGAGATTCGTGATGCCGCATCCAAGCAGCAGTTCGGCAAGCTTTATTCCAAATGCACGGCAGAACAACGTGAACAGATTGCGGAGAAATATCCGCAGAGAGTTCAGGAGGTGTATTAGTTTTAACCTCTCATCTTTAATCTTTATTCTCTCATCCAATAACAAATGCAAATTCGTAGAAAGAAACATCGTTCAGTTCCTGGTCTTAATATGGCGAGTATGCCAGACCTTATTTTTACAGTTTTGTTTTTCTTCATGATTGTAACTCACATGAGAAACGAAACCGTAAAGGTGAATTTGCAGGTTCCGCAAGGTACTGAGGTTACTAAGTCTTCAAATAAATTCTCTACTATTAATATATATATAGGTAGAAATCATTACGGTGACACCCAGATTCAGGTTAATGATCGTATGTGCTCTTTGGAACAGGTCGGCGCATTGGTTCAGAACTTCAAGGCTAATCTCTCTGAGGAAAGTCAGGAGAATCTCATTGTTAACCTTCGTGCAGATCGTAACACGGATATGGGTATAGTGAATGATATAAAGAAGGAACTTCGCAATGCCGGTGCTCTCACTATTCGCTATTCTGCAACCGAGAAATCTCCAAGCGCTTCAAAGTAGCTTTGCGTCTATTCCAATTTCGAGCCGAGTTCGGCTCGCCCTCCCCCCCCATCCCTTGTAAATATGCCCTTCTCTCCATTTTCTTATATTTTCGCAACGTTCTGCTCATATTCCCCA
>CACYXI010000197.1 GCA_902778265.1 uncultured Bacteroidales bacterium
GAAATTGTGTACCTTTGCTCCGAGGTTATTTGCTTGTACATATTGCAATACAAAAGTAAGTAATCTTTGGGAGACAGCGGTCTCCCTTTCTTGTTTTTTGTATTGCTATCTGAATTTTTACGTTGCATGAGGGCTGCTCGCCCCCTACCCCCCCCCCGGTGTTTTTAAGTATAGATTATTAAGGTCTATATCTGACACCGAAAATTGCAGTTCTATCTTGAACTTGCGATCAAACATCCCTGATTAGACTTATACCATATCTTCCGAGCAGAAACTGCAATGTAGACGAGGCTCTTGACCGGACGTTTGGAAAACGATCACAGAAGTTTTACCATGACCCAAGACTGAATTGTACGGAAATGAGAAGTTCTCTTGGCCTTAGCTCATAGCTGTTAGTAAAGACGCCGACACCGCTATACGTGGTTACGGCATATTCCCTTTTGTTGAGAATGTTGCGGAGTATGGCACGGATTCGCATAACTTTTAAGCGCCACACAGCCGAAGCATCCATGAAAAAGGTGTTGACGGATGGCGATGACACTATCTCGTTATGATAGAATGCACCGCTCCAAGTGAGATCCACGTTGCTAATAGTGGAAGTGAGGGACAGACACTATCTCGTTATGATAGAATGCACCGCTCCAAGTGAGATCCACGTTGCTAATAGTGGAAGTGAGGGACAGTCGCTGTGTCCAGTCAAAGAGGTTATCGCTCCAATTATATGGAGTTATATGGAGGGGGCGACTTTCTTAAAGGACCGAACAAGGTTTATACAAATCTTCAGCCCATACGGCTCACTCAAAATTTATAATGATACTAATTTTTGATTTAACATTTTTTCCGTTCTTTTTTGCCGGCTTCCATTTTGGCATAGATTTGACAATGTTTAATGCGTCTTCGTTCAATGATGGGTTTGTGGACTTTACAATTTTATAATTTGACAAATTGCCTTTCTTGCCGACCTCAAAACTTACTATAACTTTCCCAAACACATTATCACCTCTCCGTAATAATGTTTCATGAACCTCCTTTGCTAAATATTTTTTCAGTTCAATGCTTCCTCCTTGAAATTCAGGCATTTCTCCATTATTTAACATACCCGTTTGGGGTGACGTTGGCGCTTGCGACCCAACTAAAATTGGATGACTGAATTTCCAATCATTTTGCGCATTCTCATTCTGAGCACGTGCAGACAGGTCAAAACACATAAAAAGTATCAGAACGAATACTTTTACACGAACTAGGCTAAATATCTTTTTCATTTTTAAATCTAATGAGTTATTTTATTTTGACTTAAAATTAAGTATAATATCCTTGAAATACAAATAATACAACATCATATAACTACATTTAATATTATTTAGAAATCTATGACCATCACAAATACGAAAATTCTACCAGCAGAGATTTTTCACAGAATTCCAGAAAATTCGCCCTGATAATCCATAACTTCAGAGGTAGCAAAAAGTAAGATAAAATTTGTAATCACAATTTTCTATTTCGGCTCGTATCTATGGCCTATTAAGAGAAAAATGCCTACTAACTTAGCGACCATCATTTTATGAAAGTTTTAAATTGATCCTCAATTTTATACTAACTGATTATCCTTATAAAGAATAAAAAGCAAAGGGGAAGCAAGACAATTAAACTCAATTAGAAATTCGTTATTTCAGAAGCGAGAGCATTGAGGCATATATTTATCACTTCAAATTCACGAGCTATTGCTTTCAAAAACGCGCCAATCAAAACTTTATATTGTTAAATATATTAATTTCCTATAGACTTTTAAATAAAAATGGGACTTAACCCAAATAACATGGATGATGCCGAGACTTTAAAATTAATGCATAAGGTCATGCCTTATAATCCAATTGAATTATCAGAATGAATCTTCTGTAATTGCTTTTTTCCAAATACTCAGTTAAGCCATAAGAGAAAGACCTGGCAGAAATATCCAGACGCGACACGGGACTGTGTCAAAAATCCACTTTAACACAGCCCCGCAAGCCGAATCACTTATCCCCGCTCTGCATAACGCTTATAGCGAAGACGCGCCATGCCAAAGGCCATCAGCGCCTGCACCTTCTGCTTCACGCCAAAGAGTTCCTTCACTCTCTCCGGATCTGCTAAGGCTGTAGCGGTCATGACGAAGCCCATGTAGAACTGGCTCACACCCAAGCTCTGTGCCATCAGCGAGGCGTTTTGATAAGCAAGATTGCAGTCGGCTGCTCCGAAACTATGATCAGAGGCAAACGCCATCACATAGGGTGCACCGCGAAGAATGATGTCCTTGCCATGTTCAAAAGACTGACGTGCGCCACTAACCACGCCCGCATAGTTGGGGCCAAGGATGTCAAGATGCTCGCCAAGGGTGTCGATGGTGAAGCGGATGATGTCAACGATTTTGTCCGGATCACTAACAACATTCAACTCCACCATTTGGTTGTTGCCGGCAGTAGGCGCATAGAGAGCAGCCTCACGCATCATGGCAATGGCGTCAGCGGGCACTTCCTTCTTGAGGAAGGTGCGGTTGGACCGGCGCGCATGGATCAGGTTCATCAGTTGCTCAGGCGATGGCATCTGCTGATAGTCGATCTCATGAAGACGCTCCGGCGGGAAGCACTCATGCTCGATGGAGTTGGTAGGACAGACATCCACACAATGTCCGCACCTGATACAAGCTTCCGGACGCTCGACGGTGACCGGCGTGCGTGGTGCCGTCTGGCGGAAGATGCCTACGGGGCACACAGCTACGCAACTGCCACATTGAATACATGTCTCAGGATTAATACGAATCTGCATATTACTATTGATTAAAAACTTAAACGAATCACTCAAGTCAACATCTCTTCATTGCCTTGATATTATCTGCTGCAAATATACAACATTAATTTGATAAGCACACTACAGCCACACGTTTTTGTGTATTATTGCTGCAAATGTTTTTTATGAGTTTTTCTCGGAAAGGGCATACACCGCAACGACAAGTGTCAACTATTGGCAAAAACAAGTTGAAAGTCTTTGTTTTCTCATTCTTTTTCCTTATCTTTGCCCAAAAACTGAGTGCTATGAACATTCTGATTATTCCCGACATACACGGACGGTCGTTTTGGGAAGAAGCCATCAACGACGTCACAGAGCACCGCCGCGAATTCGACGAGGTGGTCTTCTTAGGCGATTATTTCGACCCCTACCCTACCGAGGACATCAGTGAGTGCCAGGCCATCAGCAACTGGGAAAGACTCTACGACACACTCTTCGGCACCTATCTCATGTGTGCTCCGGTCTTTCTCATTGGCAACCACGATGCCCACTACATCAGCAAGGTATTTGCCGCCAAAGCCACCAGCAGCCGCAAGTCAGAAAGACATCTACATACCATCGAAGGCATCTTCGAGGATCGACGCCGTATGTTCCAGGTAGCGTTTGACACGACGATAGGCGGCAAGAAGGTGCTCTTCACCCACGCCGGCATCAACCGCGGATGGGCCGAGCGCCATAAAGACCTCATCGGCACAGTCAGCGCAGACAGCCTCAACCTTCTCACCAAGAGCGACGAAGGGTGGCTCGCCCTCTCCGACGTGGGCGAAGTACGAGGCGGATGGGCAAAGACGGGAGGCCCCATGTGGGCCGATGTCAGCGAGCACTACGATGCCGACGGGAAGCCTTATGCCATTGACGGATATGACTTCGAGATCTTCGCGCACACACGCAAGAATGAGCCGGTCATCAACGCTTCCTTTGCCATGCTCGACGCTCAGCGTCCCTTCATCCTCGCCGACGACTGCACCATCCACGAATACAGCGAGGCCGACAAGCTGGGGCTTTGAGACAAAGGGCGCTATTGCGACCGGGTCACATAGCAATAGATGACTGACTCAGCACATCCAAGACAGAGCAGCATGGCCATCGCCTTCCACAAAGAGCCCGTGGCGCAGACTGTAACGATAACGACTATTGACACAACAATGTTGAGCATGATCATCAGCGGCACATGTCTTTTCTCAAAAGGTTGCCGCAAGGGGTCAAAGAAATGGATGCGTCGATTCATACTTTGGAAATCTTGTACTCCTATAGGATATTTCATCTTTGGGCTTCTTTACTTTTCGATTGCAAATATAAGGCAAATAGCCGACAACACAAAATCAAGCCGACAGTTTAACTCTCAGAGGCATGTGCTCACGGTGTTTCCTGCATCACATAAAGTACAGGGGCTGATGACGCGTGCCTTCCTTGGTCAGCTTGCTGCAAAATTACAAACATTATCTGACAAGAGTCCTCTTTCTCCCTTCTGTTTTATTCCGGCCGTGGCTTTTTAACATGTGAGGCTTGACTTCACCGTGGTCGCCGGGAGGTCCGCTGCCCCCAGCGGACAACCTGTCCTCTATTTGATCGTGCCCTACATTATGTTGCGTCCGCTGAGGGCAGCGGACCTCCCGGATCGTCTCACGTCCGCGAAACAATCTGCTTCCTATCCCTTCCTCTGTTTGGTTCAAATTGGTTCAAATGCGCCCTTGCCGTCATTTGAACCAATTTGAACCAGCCATATTTGAAAAGAAACCTATAAATTTGCGGAAAAGAATGAAATAATGTAGAATTTATGGATAAAAGTAATAAAGAGATGCTACAGGAAATGGAGCTGCAGTTGCACGGGCAGTTTTCGGCTGGCTTTGATAACGGACTGACAGCCACCATAACGTTGTTCGCCACACTGTTGGCGGTTTTGTACGGGTATGGCTACATATTCCTGCACTCTGTGTTAGATTTCCGGTGTATAGGGGCTATGGTTGAAAATGGCAAGTATTCATTGGATGCCCTGCTGTTTGTGACTTTAGCCGCTCTTATCGTCCTGTGCATCATGAAATACGTCTGTGCCTATCAGGGTATCGGTCTTCGGATGCAGCAGTTCATCGTCTATGCCATCAGAAAGAAAAACTGTAATTGCAGACCCGAGGATGACCGGCCGCGTGTGTTCCCGGAGAACTATCATCCCTTTGACAAGGAAGGCAATAAGATAGTGGTTGGTATCTATGGTGATTTCATTAAGATCCTAAGTTTTATCCAAGTTATCGTTTTTGGCGGCTTTGTGTGGAAACTGTTTGTCTATGCTTACCAAGACCCATGTGGCTGTATAAGCAATGAAGCGGCTGTAGAGCTTTTTGTTTTTCTTGCTCTTTCTGCTTATTCTGAATGGAGGTACAGAGAGGAATTCAGGAAGTTGAAAAGCAAATATCATAAGCGGGAAGAGCAATACCTGCATTGACACGACAATAATAAGTTTTAATCATAAAAAGAGTATGCGAACAATTTTACAACGATTATCGGCGGTCCTTGTTCTCACAACGTTTAGCTTTCTTACGGCGGGGGCACAAGAGTGGATTACCATTGACAGCCTAGAGTACTTGTTACACGAAGAAGAGGACCTGAACAGAATGTCCTATACTGCGACCGTGATGGGGTATGTAAATGGTATTAAAGTTCCCAAAATTCTACGGACTATCAAATTGCACGGAGTGGAATATAAGGTCAATTCATTGGGAGCGGGTTGCTTCGAAAATTGTAGTAGCTTAACTACGGTCACCATCCCCGAAACTAAAGAAACCTCCATTTGAGACACTATACAAAAAAGCCCCAGCCTCGCTAGTTTTGAGTGAGACTGGGGCTATTTCGTGTTTTTCCACACCATAAT
>CACYXI010000198.1 GCA_902778265.1 uncultured Bacteroidales bacterium
GAATCTGCTCCGGCATTGATTGCAGCAGCAAGTGACTCGCGAGAGCCAACAGGCGCCATTATCTCATATAGTTCATAATTCATAGTTCATAGTTCATAGTTAAGAACCCAGATAGCGTATTGTTCATATTATTGGCATTATGCCGTTTTGCTATACATTATTATCTGCGTTCTTTACTATTGAAGTTAAGATTTTTATTATTTCTATGTTGTCTGCTATTATAGACTGGAATTGTTCTTCCGAGATATAATCTGACTCATGAAGCAATTCCAACCAATATTCAGTTTCACTAGCTTCCTTTAATGCAATGTTCATCTTTGCCCTGAAATCAGCTCTACTCTGACCTCTAAGAGCTTCCTTTACGTTTGCCCCAATACTGGTGCCAGACCTTAGAACCTGCTTGGACATAACGTATTCTTTCATATCTGAAAATAATGTCAGATATTTATATAGCTTTATGATTCGTAAAGCAAAGGACTTTGTCTTGTCTTTTATTATGCTTTCCTTCATAATAACTATGAACTATGCATTATGAACTATGAACTGATTAAAGCGTCCACACCTGCCCGTCCGCAGTATCTTTCACAATGAAGCCTGCATCGTTGAGGGCATCACGAATAGCATCACTCTTAGCCCAATCCTTGTCAGCCTTTGCCTGAGCACGCATATCAAGAACCATATCCATAACCTTACCGAATGCTTGCTCACGACTTGGATCACCAGCCTCAGCAGATGTCTTCAGACCAAGAATATCCTCAATCCATGTATGGAGAATCTTCTCAAGTGTCTCAAGATCAGCAGCACTTATCTTTGCCTTACGGTCAACAAGGGTGTTGATAACCTTACAAGCCTCGAAGAGCTGAGAGATCACGTTTGGAGTCTGGAGATCGTCATTCATAGCATCATAGAGCTTGCCCTCCAGTTCTGCAACAAACTTACCAACCTCTGGCTGTGAACCCTTTGCTGTCTGAATACGCTTGATATCCTTGAGCGATGTAACCAACTTGTTATATCCCTTCTCAGCTGCCTCAAGTGCCTCTGAAGAGAAATCCACAGTTCCACGATAGTGGGCTGAAAGGATGAAGAAGCGGATCGTCATAGGAGTGAATGGCTGTGTAAGCAATTCGTGCTCTCCCTTGAAGAACTGGTCGAGGGTGATGAAGTTATTGTATGACTTACCCATCTTCTGGCCGTTGATGGTTATCATATTATTGTGCATCCAATAGTGAACGGCAGGATGTCCCATAGATGCCTGAGCCTGAGCTATCTCACACTCATGGTGAGGGAACACAAGATCCATACCACCACCGTGAATATCAAATTCCTCACCAAGGTACTTTCTTCCCATAGCGGTACATTCACAATGCCAGCCAGGGAATCCCTCTTCTGGTACTGCCTCCTGCTTGTCGTTTGCTGGCATCAGCCAAGGCCAACGCATGATGTGCTCTGGCTGTGCCTTCTTCCAAAGGGCGAAGTCTGCCTGATTCTTCTTCTCACCAACACCTGCGAGGGTATCACGAGAAGCATCCTTGATGTTCTCAAGCGTTCTGCCAGAGAGAATGCCGTACTTAAAGTCCTTGTTGTACTTCTCTATATCGAAATACACAGAACCGTTTGAGATATAGGCATAGCCATTATTCAGAATCTCCTGAACAAGCTGCTGCTGCTCAATAATATGACCTGTTGCGTGTGGCTCAATAGATGGTGGAAGCACGTTAAGCTTCTCCATAGCAGAGTTGAAGCGACGGGTATAGTACTGTGCTATCTCCATTGGCTCTACCTGCTCTAAGCGTGCCTTCTTTGCAATCTTATCCTCACCCTCGTCAGCATCATGCTCCAAGTGACCAACATCCGTGATGTTACGGACATAGCGCACCTTATAGCCGATATGCTGAAGATAACGGAAAAGGATATCGAAAGTGATAGCAGGACGAGCATGACCAAGATGCGCGTCACCATAAACTGTCGGACCGCAGACATACATGCCTACATGACCGGGATTGATTGGCTTAAAAGCCTCCTTCTTACGAGTAAGAGTATTGTATATTAATAATGTTTGTTCCATTTTCTTTTCTTTTTCCGGAAATTCCAGATAATCCGGGAATTCTGATATTTTTAGTAAACTAACTTAATTCAAGCATACGGTTAATAGGCTTAACCGCATCCTTCGCAATATCAGCATCCACCTCTACTGTTGGCCATTCATACTTTAGCGTATTATAGAGCTTGCGAAGCGTATTCATCTTCATAAAGTTACACTCATTGCAAGAACAGCCCACACTTCCTTCCGTAACCTCTGGCGGAACAGGAATAAACTCAGTCTCAGGGCAACATCGCTGTAATTCGTGCATTATACCTGCCTCCGTAGCAACTATATACTTGCTCTTTGGATTTGCCTTGGCATATTTCAGCATATCTGCCGTACTTCCCTTTACATCTGCAAGGGCAAGAACAGGTCCCTTACACTCAAGGTGAGCCATTACTATGGCATCTGGGTTCTCTTTCTTCAGACGTGCTATCTCCCCAACAGAGAAACGCTCATGAACATGACAACCGCCATTCCAAAGCTCCATCTGACGACCAGTAACCGAGTTGATGTAAGAGCCGAGGTTATAGTCAGGACCGAAGAGTATCTTTGCATCCTTAGGCAACTGGTCAATCACCTTCTTGGCATTACCAGAAGTTACCACAACATCGGTAAGTGCCTTTGTTGAAGCGGTAGTATTGACATACTGCACAATCATATACCCTGGATGCTCTTCCTTCCATTTCTTCAGATCAGCAGCCGAACAGGAATCAGCCAACGAACAACCTGCATTGAGGTCTGGTGAAAGCACAACCTTATCAGGAGACAAGAGTTTACAAGTCTCTGCCATAAAGTGAACACCACACATCACGATGATCTTTGCATCTGTCTCTGAAGCCTTACGGGCAAGGGCAAGAGAGTCGCCAACAAAATCAGCCACCTCCTGAATCTCACCAAAGGTATAGTAGTGAGCAAGCACCACGGCCTTTTTCTCCTCGCACATTCTGCGAATCTCAGCCTTCAGGTCGAGATTATCATCAACAGGCTCATCAATATAGCCAAGAGCTTTCCATTTGTCTATCATAATTACGAATTACGAGTGTATGAATAAACTTATTTTGATTTGTTTCCCTCAATAATCCCCAAATTCCCCTAAAGGGGGTAGGGTTAGGATAGAGGTTACAAAATTACTAATAATTCTCTTGACTACAAAATTTCAATGGGAAAAAAATAAAAAATATTTTTCATTTTCTGATTTTTACGAATATTATTAGTATCTTTGCGTGCTATCACGATACAAAACAAATAGTAAATAGCAAACAAATAGTAAATAGTAAATAGTAAATAGTCAAATAGTAAATAACGTGTCTCACATTAAAGGCTATATCTTTGCTGCAATCGCAGCTGCTTCCTACGGAACAAACCCTATATTCGCAATACCTCTCTATCACGAGGGTATTAGCGTATCGTCTGTTCTGTTTATGAGATATGCTATGGCGGTTGCGATAATGTTTGTATTTACTATGATAAAAAGCCCGAAGTCCCTCATCATCAAGCCAAAGCATATAGGGGTTCTTGCCTTTATGGGGATATTGATGGTACTCTCTTCCATCGGACTTTTTGCCAGCTACAAATATCTCTCTGCGGGAATTGCCTCTACCTTACTCTTTTTCTATCCTGTAATGGTGGCTATTATAATGGCGATTTTCTACAAAGAACGTCTCACGAAGAAGTCATGGGCTTGTCTTGTAACCGCCTTTTTTGGTGTTGTTATTCTTTCCAAAGACGATGACGGAGGTTTTATAAGTCTCTTGGGCTTAGCGCTCGTTATGTTCTCGTCTCTCGCATACGCCATTTACCTGGTGTATATCAATCGAGGACCCATGAAGAATATTGATACCTCAACAATCACTTTCTATGTCATAGTGGGAGGTTTCCTTGTTATGATTCTCAACTGTATCATAGATGGTGGAGTTACCTTTCCTGCAACTACCAAAGGCTGGATAAATGCCGTAGGACTTGGTGTCTTCCCAACCGTTATCTCTCTCATTTTTACCTCTCGTGCCATAGCCCTTATTGGCAGTACTGAAACCGCCATCTTCGGTGCTCTGGAGCCTCTCACAGCCGTTATTCTTGGCATTCTCATTCTTGGCGAAACCCTTACCATTGGTCCTGCCATCGGAATGATTCTGATATTCGTATCAGTTACCGTACTTATGATGAAGAAGAGATGAGTTCTATTCAGAGTATTTGATGTTTCTATCATATCCCCCATTTATCTTTCTATCGACAACCCATTTCTTGTATAACTTCTTTGCTCGAATTTCATCCCATGAATGATTCTTTGCATCCTCTAATTTTATAAGAAAGAAATAATAATGATCGAATAGAAAGTATTCATTAACAAAAAATAAAGAGTCAGGGTATGTAATCATTCCCTCTTTATTCTTTTCGAATATTTCTTCTTGATTAATGGTTGTGTCACAATAGTGTTTAATATGTTTAATATCAGAAAGAATGATGCTATCTATTGATGTGAGTAAAGGTTCTTTTGACAGTTTATTAACATCTTTAAAAAACCATACACTATCAATATTGTCATAGTCTGATCCTCCGATAACTAATGTGTCATTTGTGCAGTTTTTAAATCCTACCAAGGTCACACTATCCCATCCTGTTATGCAAGACGATAATAGAGAGACAATTACCGAGATGCATACTAAAAGATTTCTTGTTTTCTTAGTTATATTCATAACTTTATCTTAGTGGTTTGGCTATTAGTTATTGCCTTCCAGGCATTTCAGAACTCCAGAAACCTAAGTTTTTCACTTTTTCTCCAGAATATCCAGATAAGGAAAATCTCCAATAGTTTTTGCTAATCCTAATGGTGAGACACCATAATTGTTTTCAGAATTAACATCATCACCTGCATCAACGAGAAGTTTTATCAACTTTCCATCAGGGACTTTTTTGTGCCAATACACAGCTTTACTCAAAGGAGTATTTCCATAAATGTCTTTTACCTCTAAATCTGCTTTATGTTCAATCAGTATTCTTGCCATTTCATAACGTCCCTCTTGTGCAGCATACCACAAGGCAGTAAGGTTGTTATAATCTCTTTCATTAACATCGACACCTTCATTGATAAGTTGTTGAAACATATCAATATTGTTAAATAGTACGGCATCACATAATGGTACAATCTTTGGTTCTCTATTCATTTTTCCAGATATGATTAATTCTATTTGCAAAAGTAAACAAAAATCCAGACTTCCCCAAGAAAATCTATTGGAAAAAACTTTGATCCCTATATTTTCCTTCGCTCTGGGTAGGATGTAAATACCATATAAATACCATAAAGATACCATATAAATACCATTAAAATACCATAGTTAATGGTATTATTATGGTATTATTATGGTAATATAATGGTATTATAATGGTATTATGAACGGAGGAAAAGCGAAAGAATAGCGGACTTACTTACAAGGAAAAGGCTATTGTAATGGTTCTAACCTATATCTTACATATGCACTTGTAAGTGGTTCTGAAACCTTACTACTATCACGAATTATATT
>CACYXI010000199.1:0-1251 GCA_902778265.1 uncultured Bacteroidales bacterium
CAATATGCAAGCCTTTAGTCGCTGAACGCTCGCACAGCAGGAGTCCAATCTCTTCCTTTTTATCGAGGATATTTTTACTAATGTTGAGTATCTCATCTTCAATCCATTTTTCTTTCGTTACACCTTCTGGGAGTTGTTCCGGAACGCATAAGTCAATATCCATGCCCACGCTATCAGCCGGCTTTGTCGTGCCTTTCAGCGTTCCGTCCTCATTCGGATAGCACGAGTAGTTGAACTGCTCCAGAAGCGTTTTATAGCTCTTCTGTTCTCCGTTGCGAGAGGTGAGCATTTCGCCCTTCCTCGCCTTCTCCGCGCATTCCTTATTGAAGTTCGCATCTCTCAGAGCCATATACTCTGTCTTATTCTTGACAGGGATGCAGATCTTCTTCCCATCCCTGTAACGTATTCTATTAACTGCCATTGTTATTTACTATTTTACTATGTACTATTTACTATTTTCTCACTCTGCGAGGGCTGAAAGCCCGCCACCTAATAGCGAAGGGCGTAAGCCCTGGATATATAGATCGTTTTTAGAGAATGAGGTCTGTAGGACCGACACCTGTTATATATTAGGTGTCGCACCTACGGCGCTCCTTGGATAATACCATTCCGTATCAACAGCCCTTACGGACTGCCCTATTAGGTGTCGGGCTTTCAGCCCTCATCGCCCTGCCCCTTCCCCCACCGCGAAAGAGCGTATCTACTCCCCCTGGAGGGGGTAAGGGGGGTGGAGCTTGTCACATACTCCGATGTTATCAACATCGGACTACCCATTGGGGAAGGACGGGTTAGGTAGTAGGCACTACTCCCTTCTTCTTCAGCGTCTCATACAGCCACATCCTGCCCGTCTGCGTCCACCGTGTCACCATCCTCGCGCCCGCCTTACCATCGTAACGTGCATACAGCTCCGTCTCGCTCTTGGCATACCCACGACGCTTATATCTCGCATAGAGCACCAACTGACCGCCACACGGATACACAAGCTTCATATCCACGAGAATCTGGTTCAGGTCATGCGCCGTCATACCATAGTCCTGCGCAATCTGCGTGGTCGTCACCGTACCCTCCGCATTCAGCACTCGCATACAGAAGTCCTGCGTGAGATACGCTCCCGTCTTCCGAATCTGCGGAAGCACCTCGCTCGTCACCCAGCGCTTGAACTCCTTCGCCTGTGGAAGTTTTGAAGAAAGGATGAGAGAGTAAAGACCTGATTCGTTGATGAACATCGTCTTGCTCTTGTAGTTAGAACCA
>CACYXI010000199.1:1256-6827 GCA_902778265.1 uncultured Bacteroidales bacterium
TTATCCTCTTCGTCAACGTGGTTATACAAAGCTCGTCGTGGGAACACATACCCAAGCACACTTGCCACATCCTTACCCACGAACCAAGGTTCATCGTTTTTGTTGATAGTTCGTATATTCCCGAACTTCTCATGCTTGAAAAATTTAATTTCCATATTATATTTAAATCGTGAAGGGAATAATAACCTTGACACTCGCCGTAGGTTTCTGTCCTTCAACGAGTGCAAAGGTACGCACTCTTTCGTACTCCTACAATAGTTTGTAAACAAGGGCTATCCTTGTTTACAACTAATTGATTCCAAGTACTTCTGTTTTGCTTTTTCCCTATCTCTCTCCTCAATTTCCCAATCTGGAGCGATGCCACATCTTAGCAAGGCAATATCAGCTAAAGCCTTTGTCAATACATCCGCCCTATCCTCATTTCCTTTGCATATTGCATCAAGTCTGAGATTGTTAAGTGAAGTGATTATGGCTTCAAAATACTTGTCTGTTCCTCGACTGATAGGTTCACCCTTTTTCAGTTTATTCAAAGTCGCTCTGTTCACATCAAATCCAGAAGTGAGCATAGCATCCTTAACACCATGCTTATATGCTATCAAAATAGCAGCGCATAGTGCATCATAGCGTGTACCTTGTGATACAAGGTGCGTAATGAAATGTTTGTTTGCTTTCATTTCAAGTTTGTTCTTGAAATCGAAAGCACCGGTGCGCTACCTCTCGGTAGCACCTTTTGACTGGCTCTTTGCTAGCTCGTCAGTCTGAAGGTTTTCTCATTCAACGGCCGCTCCTTATGCAGCCATTAAAGATTACTAATTATTCATGCTTTTCTAATAATAGAATTTGCATGAAGTCATATTTGTGCAAAGGTACGCAAATTACTCCGATGTTTCGTGATAAAATGCGCATTTTGTTTTGCAACCATTTTTGAATCTCGATAACAAAGATACAAAATTCCGCTATTATGCTTGTTACAGCCTACACAACGAAAAAAGCACGACTCATTCCTGAATCGTGCTGCAAAAATATACAAAAAAAACTGAATTATCGGTTAGGTATGGTTAGGTAAGGTTAGGTAACAGGTTAGGTAAACTTACCTAACCTTTATTTTTTATTGTCTTTCGAGTACATTTCTGATGCTTTATTAAACATATCATTAAATACATTCATAAATGTGTCTGTCTTGAGAGACTTAGGGAGTAATTGGTCTGCATTTCCCTTTTGGGCCAAGAAACTGTCAATCACATCACTTCTATTCGTAGCATAACTCCCATCTGCCTTTTTTACGAAGAATCCCAATTCCTTCAATACCCATATTACCGACATAAAAGCCGTTTTCTTTCCTTGGGCTATCTCGTAAGGTCCGCAAGTAAGATTTGAATTCTCGATATTAAAATTATTCATTTTTGTAAGGATTGAGATCAAATCTTTCTGATTTTGTGACTCTATTTGAAGCATGGCTTTCTCAAGGATTTTTTCTGTTAAGTCTGAAGGAATTGCAGAACTTGGTGGTGCGTTTTTTTTATTTTCATTTTGCTTCCTTTGTTCTAACTTCTTCTGATATTCCTCTTTCTTCTGCCTTTTCTTAATTAATTGCTCAACAAAAGTTTTAATTGCACCCTCGTAATCCCAATCACCTTGTTCACAAAGAATTGCGACCTGAGGATCATAGTGTGAACTCCATACCTGTGGTCTATCATATGGATTCGTAGGGTCATATTTGCTATCTATAGACTTGATTATTGCATCGGCTGTGTCTTCTAAGAATAGGGTATCTATCTTCGAAAGCAACCATTTAATAATATTCATGTTGTACATTGTGACCTCTTCCCAGTTAACCTGAGAATCATCATACACATTCAATTCACTTGAATTGATTTTCATTGCCGTGCTAGTAACAATATCAATGCTTGAAGGATGATTTAACTCCAACGCATCAAAGTTTGTGTCGTCGATTTTTGTCATATGTAATTTTTTTGTTGTTTATTTCCCAACAAAATTACGAGTTTTTTACAATACGACCAAATTTATTAGATAGAAAAATTTACTTTTTACCAATTTCTACCTATAAAAGTTAAACAAAAGGAAAATGCGATAATACCTTCCCACTTCCCCAATCTCTAATTATTCATTAATAGCTATATCCTAATCGTTTGAGACGCTGAACACTATTTTCATCTCCACATTGAGCAGCTTTTCGCAAATATGATATAGAAGTAGGATTTCGTTCGTTGGAAAAAAACTTCGCATATGCACCTGCCATATACGCATATGTTAAACGCAGGTCATCATTTTTCTTTATTCCATTATCAGGAATTCCGAGATGTTTTGTGAAATAAGTGATAGCTTTTTGAAATGCGTTAATTGCCTTTTGGTACTCTTTCATACCATAATAGTCACTGCCAAGATTCCTATAATTTTCTCCAACAAACTCCCAGTCCTTTAACTTCATATAAATTGCACATGATTTTTGCCTTACTGATATTGCTTTGCTATAATAACGATTTTTTTCTAACGCAATGGCTAAAAACATATAAATATCAGCGGCCTCTTCACTTTCTAAGTTGTCATGACAATTATTTTCAAAACGTTTCATTGCATTAATACAATTATCAATTTCATCTAATTCGGAATAGCAATAACATAGCTTTTTATAGCCTGTAGCTGACAACCCACACAAACGCTCCATTTCTGTTAAATATTTTGCAGCAAGATAATAATTTTTATCCTCCTGATATGCTTGCTTTATTTTACTGCTAAGTTCATCAATTTGTTTGGGGGTATAATTGTTGTTATAATTTTCTATTGTTAGGATATTCCCATTCAATGAAATCTTTCCAAGTTTCTGAATGGCAGACTGCCCAAAGAGTAGAGGCGATGCAAGACTTTCGCTTACTGTTGCTTTGACATTCTGCACATGAATACCATCAATCTCAATATCACGAAGATTTATGATGACATGATTGACAATTCTGCCGTCTGCTACCTGTGCCTGGCCTGTTCCAAGGATATCGTCTTTCGTTATATAATCATTATCGTAAAGATATTGAGCAATAGACGAAGATATTGACACCGATGACGCACCAGTATCGAAAACCATCTTCATCTTAGCGCCATTAACCTTGCATGGAATCCTATATACGCCACCATCTTGCTCCATGACAATACTTTTCTGTGCCATTCCGCACAAACTAAATAAGAGGCATATAAATATGAATATCTTTCTCATACTCTGTATTTTTTATGGAGTTAAACATTAAGTCTGATGTTCAGGCTATGGAAATAAATGTATTTTCGATTGCAAAAATACGCATTTATTTTGAAACTTCCAAATTTTATCGGGAATATTTTACAAATTACATATTACATTTTATCAATCCTATCTATCACACCATCAGGAAGCACATCCATACCATAGAACAGATGTTCTTTCTTATATCCAAGGAAATCAACATATTTCAATATCAAGGCATAGCTTTCCTTAGCGTATGTGGTGTTCTTGTTTCCAAGACTATCAAAACATATCGCTTCGTGATGGGCTATTCTGTTACGAAAGCGCTTTATCTCCATCAGTTCATTATAGATGGCTCTTTGTCCTAATCCTTGAGTTCTATTCGGAAATATGCGATGCAAACTCTGACCACCGAGACGGAAAGGTGTTCTGGTAAACAAATACGTCCAGAATCCAAACGTAACAGCCGAAACAATCCTGTCATTTGAATAACGTCCATTAGCCGTTAGTATTCTCGCATTGTCTTGAATTTCACTCTTATACGGACATGAATCAAGCATTAAATCTGGGGCTGTCTGGTGAATAATCCAATCTGTATCAGACAGACTCATGATATAGTGATTGTTTATTGCATTTCTCAGAATAACCTCGAATATGTTGATTAATCCATAGAATTTCTGGCAGAGCTTGATATTATTCCTATACAGATTGAGCGCCATAACCTTATTGCCTCCACAAGCATGAAGGTATTTATTCAGTCTTGCCACAGACAATGCCTTTTCAAATTCTGAGTATTTCATGTTTTTTCAAAGATTTTTGTTAAATTATTTGGCGTTTCCGATTTTTATGCTTATCTTTGCAAACGGAATCCCCCGAAGTCCCTGAGTAGCAATATTCAAACTTCGGGGTTTAGTTTTTTTATGTCTAACAAATCGGTTGATTTCCCCATCTTTAGAAGCCTGAACGCTTTAGCATTGCACGCATTTTGATTACAAATGGGTCTTTCTCGCGATCTTTCTTCGGACGGTTTAGGAAAGCCTGTTCGTTGGCTTCCATCTCCTCGCGAAATCGAATGGCATCCTCACCGTATAGGGTTGGAATTGCCTTGATTGCTGTTGCCATAATTGATATTATTTATCGTGTTCTGTTTGCAAAAGTACACAAAATACTCGAAACCTCCAAATATTCCCCGTATTTTTTCACCCTATCACCCTTGCCTCGCCATCGAAAGTGCATATCTCCTCAGCCAAGTGGTTGAGGTTGTGGAAGATGGAGTAATCGGTATCTGAGGGCACGCCGTTCACCTCGCCTATCGTTTCTGGCTTCCAAGGGGCGAGGATGAGCAACGCGCCGCTGGCGCATGCCTCGAAGCGTTTCAGCTCGGGTTTCCAGTAGCGGCCTATCGCCTCTTTCTGAAGGTGAATAAGCGGATAGCCGCGCTCTATGCAGCGGTCTTTTATGATGCGTTCCCCCATGCTTATGCCGGGCGTTACGATAGCCGTAGCGCCTTGCATCACCATGCGCTTCCATTCCATGCACTCGCGGCGGTAGGCATCGGTGCGCTCGTAGGGTGTGCGGCCGTCAGGCGCCTTTCTATGGCAGAACACCTGCACCTTCCTTGCCCAGCGAAGCAGGAACAGATTGCCGAAGGCGGCATAGTCGCGCCCTCCAATCACCACGTGCAGGCATCGGCGCATGAACTCAGGGCGAGCGCGGCGAATCACCGCCCTGCGCGGGTTATCCTCCACATAGCGAATCATGGCGGAGAAATGCCTCGCATCAGGGTTGCCGTCAGCATCAGTAAGGCAGATGGTGTCGTCGTAGTTATCATCCCAGAGGGGCTGCGTGGCTTCGGGGTGGGCGGCGTAGTATTCGGCACGCTGGCGGTGGGAGAGGCGCGCCAAGTATGCCTTTTGTGCCTCCAAGTCAGCCAAAGTTGGCTGACTGTCGTCGCCACCATTCGCAGCCTTTATTCGCTGCCAGGCTATGGTGCAGCCCGATTTGAAGCTCCTTATCACCTCGCCCACGCTCCTGTCCATCTTCTCCAGCACCTCTATCACCCCGTGGAAGTGGTCGGGCATACATACGGCGGCATGAATGCGCACCTTCCTTCCGTGCCTCGCCTGAATTTCGGGAATGAGAAGCCAGCAATCCTCCACCGCCTTGCCAATCTCCGTCAGCACCACGGCAGGGGCTTTCACATCCCCATTGAGCCTGCCGAGAAGCTCATGGTTACGCTCCCTGTTCCTCACCACAAGCGTGATGAGATATATCCCCGGAGCGTAGTAGTCATGCCCAGGGTCGTGCGGACGATATGATGAATTCATGTTACTCATGGCGTT
>CACYXI010000200.1 GCA_902778265.1 uncultured Bacteroidales bacterium
CTGTTACAAGTATAGGAGAGCATGCTTTCTCTAATTGCTCAGGTCTCACCTCCATCACGATTCCTAACAGCGTGACAAGTATTGGAAGTTATGCTTTCTGGGCTTGCACAAGTCTCAAATCAATTAAGATACCTAATTCTATAACGAATATCGAAGAATGCGCTTTTGCTGCTTGCCCAAGTCTAACTTCCATAATTGTAGAAAAAGGTAACACAAAATATGATAGTAGAGATAACTGTGAAGCCATCATAGAAACGAAGTCAAATGCTTTGATTATTGGATGCAAAAATACCGTTATCCCCAACTCCGTGATGAGTATTGGAAATGTAGCTTTCAGTTCTTGCAAAGGTCTCACCTCAATTACTATTCCTAATTCTGTGATTAGTATTGAATATGGAGCTTTTGCCAATTGCTATGAACTCACATCTGTCAGTATCCCAGAGTCTGTGACGAGTATTGGAAGCTCAGCATTCTGGGGTTGCTCATGTCTCACCTCTATCACACTTCCGAAGTCCGTGACTACTATTGGAGATGAAACTTTTTCTGGTTGTACAAATCTTAACTCCATCACAATCCCTAATTCTGTGACGAGTATTGGAGATAGCACTTTCACGAATTGCTCTGGTCTTACATCTGTCACTATCCCTGAGTCTGTGACGAGTATCGGAGGTAGCGCTTTCCGTAATTGCTCAGGCCTCACCTCCGTCTCTATCCCCAATTCTGTGTCGAGTATCGGAGATCATGCTTTCCGTGATTGCTCTGGTCTTACATCTGTCACTATCCCTGAGTCTGTGACGAGTATCGGAAATAGTGCTTTCCGTGAATGCTCAAAACTCACTTCTGTCACCATCCCAAACTCTGTGACGACAATAGGAGAGTATACTTTCTACAACTGCTCAGACCTCACCTCCGTCAACATTGGAAATTCTGTGACGAGTATCGGAAATAGTGCTTTCCGTGAATGTTCAAAACTCACTTCTGTCACCATCCCAAACTCTGTTACGAGCATTGGAGAGTATACTTTCGAGTATTGTTCTGGTCTCACCTTCGTCACCATCGGAAATTCTGTGACGAGTATCGGAAAAAACACTTTCTACAACTGCTCAGGTCTCACCTCCGTCATTATCCCAAACTCTGTTACGAGTATTGGAGATGATGCTTTCTGTGGTTGCTCAGGTCTCACCTCCGTTACCATCGGAAATTCTGTAATAAGTATTGGAGATAATACTTTCAGTGGATGCAAATTGAAGACCCTGACTATAGGGACGGATATGGCATCAATAGGTCGTAATATTTTTGGAGGAGCCCCTAAACCTATAAAAGTGATTTGGCTACCAAATACCCCTCCTTCTGGTTATGCAAATGTTTCTGGTAAGATCAATTATGTATCAAACGAAAACTATTCCAATATACCCAATACGAAGGTGTATAAGTATCTTAGTTCTATGTTTGAGGTTGATGGCATAAGGTATGTGCCTGTCAGTCCTTCTGAAAGAACTTGTGATGCTATTGATTGCAATTATGAAAAAACTATAGAAAATATCAAAATCAACGATGTCGTTTCCTATAAGAATATTGGAATGACTGTACTAAACATTAATTCTTATGCTTGCTATGGTAATGAGTTTATCAAGACTCTTAACATTAATAATTGTGGTAAGATTGATGAACGTACATTTGAAGGATGCAAGAACATAACCAGTGTGACATTCGGGAATAAAGTTACAAGTATAGGTGATTACGCTTTCTATGGATGTACGGCAATTAATGACATTAAAATTCCTGATTGCATTACATCTGTTGGTATATACGGATTTAGTGGATGTTACGATTTGCAAAGTGTGGCTATAGGCAAAGGGCTAACATCTGTTGGAGATTATAGTTTTAGTGGATGTCGTTTGCTTCAAAAGGTAGTATTTGGCAACTGCCCTGCAACGATAGGAGCTAATTCTTTTGAGAATTGCTCATCATTAACAGAACTGAATTTTGGAAAGAAAGTTAAAACAATAGGCAATTATACCTTTGCAAATTGTACTTCTCTGACAAAAGTATCCATTCCCAAAACAACGACTTCAATTGGCGACTATGCTTTCTTAGGCTGTAAGAATTTAGCAGATGTTACAATTGAGAACAGGAATCAAAGCATATCTCTTGGTTCAAATGGCTCGTCTCCTTTGTTTGCTGACTGCCCGATAAGTTCTGTTTATCTGGGTGGCAAGCTCTCTTATAACACCTCAAGTAATTATGGCTATTCTCCATTCTATCGCAATAAGAATCTACAATCTGTTGTAATTGCCGACACAGAGGAACAGATATATAATAATGAGTTCTATGGATGTTCGAACCTAAAGAGCGTGAAGATTGGTGATGGTGTGAAGTGCATAGGCAACTGGGCTTTCTCTGGATGCGCAAATCTTGAAAGTTTCTCATTTGGTAAGAGTATGCAGAGCATTGGTGATGAAGCATTCTCAGACTGTACAAACATGAAAAGTATCACGAGTTATGCTGCTACTGCTCCAAAATGTGGAGCTCAGGCTTTGGATGATATAGACAAATGGTCATGCGTTTTGGCTGTTCCATATAGTTGTCTTGCCTCTTACCAGAACGCAGAACAATGGAAGGAGTTCTTCTTTATACAAGAAGCAGAACAAGATAACAAGACAATAGCCGATGCTGTTATAGCAAAGATAACAGCTATTGGCAAAGTGGAATATACAGATGCATGCAAGGGTAAGATTGATGATGCAAGCAAGGCTTATGATGCCTTGACTGATGACCAGAAAGCCCTTGTCACAAATCTCGAAGTTTTAACTAATGCACAGCAGACTTACGACAGTCTGAAGGCTGCTGCTGAAAAATTAGCAGCTGATAAGGCAAAGGCAGATGCAGTTATAGCAAAGATAACAGCTATTGGCAAAGTGGAATATACCGATGCTTGCAAGGGTAAGATTGATGCTGCAAACAAGGCTTATAATGTTTTGACTGCTGATCAGAAAGCCCTTGTTACTAATCTAAATGTTTTAACTAAGGCACAGCAGACTTACGATAATCTGAAGGCTGAGGCTGAAAAACTTGCTGCCGATAAGGCAAAGGCTGATGCTGTTATAGCAAAGATAACTGCTATTGGTAAGGTGGAATATACTGATGCTTGCAAGGATAAGATTGATGATGCAAGTAAGGCTTATGATGCCTTGACTGATGACCAGAAAGCCCTTGTTACTAATCTAAATGTTTTAACTAAGGCAAAGCAGACTTACGAGACGCTGAAGGCTGATGCTGAAAAATTAGCAGCCGATAAGGAAAAGGCTGATGCTGTAATAGCAAAGATAACAGCTATTGGCGAGGTGGAATATACTGAAGCTTGTAAGGGTAAGATTGATGATGCAAGCAAAGCATATAATGCCTTGACTGATGACCAGAAAGCACTTGTTACTAATCTCGATGTTTTAACTAAGGCACAGCAGACTTACGATAATCTGAAAGCTGCTGCTGAAAAACTTGCAGCAGACAAGGCTATGTTTGACAAATACAAGTCAGAGATTATGGCTATTATTGAGGCTTTAGCTAAGGAAGATGATAGTGATGCGGTCAAGGAAATCATCAGGAAAGCAATTAGCGATATTGATGCATTAGAATACGAGGAAGTTATTTCTCTTGATGACAACAAGGCAAAGGTTCTATCTTTCGTAACATCTGTTAATGAAGCCGTTGAAAATCAGCGAGCAGAAGACCAAAAGCCAAATGGTATAGAGGAACTTGAATTTGCAGAAAGGTATAATATTTATGACCTCAATGGCAGAAAGATAACAAACTCTATGCTTAAATCTGGTCTTTATATAAGGAATGGAAAGAAGATAGTTATAAAGTAAGTGTTTTTTTAGGTAAGGAGGGTGAAAAGCCCTACCTTACCATAATATCTAATTAAATAAAACGAATAATTACTATGGAAAGATTAAAAGAAAGACTAATGGAACAATATGCTCCTTTAGTAGAACAATTCGTCAAGGAGATTGGCGAATTGGATGTAAAGGGCATACCAGCTCCCCATATTCCGATTATGGGTGAAGACTATGTTTCTGCCAAGTATAGAATGGCATTTATTGGCATGGAAACGTATGGCTGGGAAGATATGAATGTGTTCTTAGATGCTGCGAAGAAATATAGTGGCGATGCTGTGTTTCTCATGGAAAGTACAATCAACGATCTTGAACACTTAGGATGGGCAAATAATTACCATGCTTCCTTCTGGGGATTTGTGTTTAAGTTTATTGCCAAGTTTTATAAGGTTAGCTTTGATGACTTGGTTCAGAAAAAAGCATATCCAGAACTATTGCGTTCTTTTGTTTGGGGAAATACAAACTCCATTGAAAGATATCATGTAACGGCAGAATCGAATGCCGTGAATCACGAGACTTGGGAGAAAGTTAAAAAGGCAAGTATTTGTTTTGACTCCATAAACAATATCGTGAAGTCGGTCAATCCGAAGTTGTTCTTTGTTCTGAATTCTTCTGTGGATAAGGATTATATACAGAGTGATGATGCTGTTAGAAAGCTTGGTATTCCTGTTGAGAACAAGAAGGATGTTATGAGGCTTACAGTTGATGAAGCAAGAAAAATTGTGTATTATTATCTTCGTGATGATGATGTTCATATTATATCAATGCCACATCCAACATGGATGGGATTGTATAGTGGCTTTGGCATAGACTCATACGTTGATATCGTGATAGACTTGATTCATGAGTATAATATATGGGGTTGCCTTCCTGAAGGTCACGAAGACTGGAAAGGTGAAGCTCAGGTAATAGACNNAAATCTTGTATGTCATTCAAGAGAGCTTTTCTTGCTGATTTAGCAGCCTCGCTAATGAAGAATAATCTTGTGATGAGTGGACAAGAGTTGCAAAAGTTATTCAATATGAATGGTGTTTTGACTCAGAATGGTAATGCATATTCTGAAGAAGGAGGGCAAGGCATACATCGGGTTATTGCTAATGTATGGGCATATTATTACAATGAGAAGAAAGACTATCAAACGGCATATAATATTTCAAGAGCATTTGTGAACCAGGATGGGGAATATGCTTGGGGATAATACAATATTCACAATCTAAGCAGGGAGAGTGTCTCGCATATGAGATGCACTCTTTGTTTTTAAAAGAGAATTTCGCTTTCAACTCTACACTCTACACCAAACGGCATTTAATCTGTTGAAACTCAACGAATTGCAACGGTGTAGAGTTGAACATAACTTTACACCAACTCTACATCTATACACCTTTTTAAAACAAAGACGGGTGTAGAGGGTGTATAGAGGGTGTAGAGTTGAAAGGAACTATACACCGCCGTAACTTTCTTTGAATCATTTGCTTATATAGCCTCTGGTGTAGAGTGTAGAGTTAAAGTGATTTTTTTTAGAATTAAACGCACTTGCATTCCAAGATGCTTCTGCTGCAAGTCCCAAGTAATTCCCTTGCAAGTCCCTTGTAAGTCCCATTTTTCGCCTATTCTTAGGAACGGACCTGAAACGGACTTGGAACGGTATTACAACGGAGGTATAACGGAAGATCAACGGAAAATGTATGAACGCATATTTTTAAGTAAGTGGTCAAATTTAATTTATTATCAAGAATTAGAGAATTAGAGATTTTTTTCTTTGAATTTACCAGAATTTGAGAAATGTCGCTTACGCTCCTTGCCAATCACGACTATTCCCAATGCTACGTAAGTAGCAAGAATTCTCTTTTTCTCATTAATTCAGAATTACTTCCCGTTGGTCAGTGGGTCTTCGACAAATCTCTCTAAATCTCTAATTCTTGATTATATAAAATAATTCTGTACATTTACTTAATTGAAATTATTGAAATAATTGAAATAGTTGACGATAAACTTGAAAGATTTCAAAAATTTCAATTATTTCAATTAAATTTGGGGATACTTCTTCCAACAAGAAAGGCCCGCTTACGTGAATATATTATTTTTGGAAAGTAAATTAAGTAGGTGTGCAGAATTATTTATACAATCCTTGCACCGCCTACTGCGCATCTTCAACACCTAAAAACAATCGAGTAGGAGTCACTACACTCATTTATTTTAGGCGCTGAACCTGCATCATTAATCAATACAATCATAATAAAAATAATTTTGCACACCTACTTAGGAATAAATCTTATCAGTAAATTTACTGATTTAATTTACTTATAATTTACTTTCTAAAAAATGCAGGGCGCAAGCCCAGTTTCTTTGGTAAGGTTCAGTTTTGCACCAGAGGTGCGTTTATTTAGAATCGTCCGTTGCAGTAGTCATCTTTCGTGACATCGAAATATCCGCCTTTGCTGCGCACGAAATCCATAAGTCGGCTAAAGGTCACGTTCATACTCAACAGCTTTGGGTTGCCAATCATCACAAGATTCAGACGTGCACGAGTCATTGCCACGTTAAGTTTGCGGTCGATAATCATTCCATCCTCCTCAAATACATTGTCGGTCAGGAAATTGAGCTGATACATCTGATGAATAGTAAATCCGTAGATGATATAATCCCTTTGGCTACCCTGATAGCGTTCAACGGTGTCAATCGTTATGTCGTGAAGGATATCAACGCCATACCGGTCAATGGCATTCCTCACGGTTGAAATCTGATTACGATAAGGCACGATAACACCAACCGTCATGTCCTTGTCAAAGCTATCCTTCGTGAGCAGATATATATGATAAACTGTTGCTGCAATCATCTCAGCCTCAATGACATTAGTTTTGACGGAAGGGGAGAGACGCGGTTGTTCAGAAGCCACGAATGATATACGGTGACTGCATAGCATCTTCATTATGCCGTTATCAGTTTCAATCTCTTTATATGGCAGTTGCTGATGCTCAAGCGGCACTATTTCGAGCTTTCCTCCATAGAATGCGATGTTAGGGAATTCCCCGATGTACTGGTGCATTCGCCCTTGCTTGGTGAGCATATACACAAATCGCTCATCATAGCCGTCAGCGGTCTTGAACTGCGACAGAAGTCGTTCAAAGAGTGACAGACGGCAGTCGGTTAGTCCGATGGCATTCAGCTCTGGCTCATCCACTATTGATTCCTCCACAGTCTGCTGCACCACGGCTGGCAACTGCTTATGATCGCCTATCAAAACGAATCGGTCAATGGCATCCCTTCCGTTGTTGTGAGCCGACAATAGTCCTATCAGATGCGGTTCAAGTATCTGCGATGATTCATCCACTATTGCAAGTGAGAAATGCTTGAGACTCAACAGATTCATGTTGGCATTAACCGAACTCGTAGTACCGCAGAACACTCTCATTCCCTTTATCAGATTCAGCACACCATTTCCTCCCTTCACCTTTGCAGAGCGTGATGAAAGAAGATACTCGCGGTATTCCTCTGAGCAAGAGAGGTCGGAGCCAAGACGGATAAAGTCGAAATCGGGCTGACTGCGCCTTATCTCTACCAGTTTACTGCAAATCTCATCCACCGCCCTGTTGGTGTATGAAAGCAGCAGAATGTTGGTATCAGGCTCCGTAAGTTCCTCTTTAAGGAGGTTCACAAGTCCGAAAGATGTCTTGCCAGTTCCAGGAGGCCCGATAATAAGGAAGATGTCACGAGCCTGCTTGGCACGTGTCACGAGTGTGTTGAACCTTCCATATTCGCCGTTTATCGTCAATGAGGCATCCACGCTTGGCTCACGCTGGGCAAGGACAAGGTCACGCCTTGACTTAGTGCCTGAAAGGAAACCGTGCATCGCACTAAACAATGCGCCGGTCATAGATTCAAGCATATCGTGCTCTATCGCCCACAGCGTGCCGTCTGGCTTGCTGAACACCTTGCTTGCCGTCTGCGAGTTCCTGAGTCTCAGTTCGATAACCTCAACATTCATATCAACGATGCTTGCCCTTATCACCATGTCGGCACAGGCATTAGGCACTTCATCCTGACGATAGGAATACAGAATCACGATGTCGCCAATACGGAAATTAGCCGCATCGGCTGATTGTGGCTCTGTAAATTCGAGAATGACGGACGACACCGCCTCGTCCTCGCATACGAAGTCCTTGATACGGAGCTTGTCAAAAATGTTTCCTGCCGATTTCTTATCCTCCAGCGTATCGTGCCAGATAGATGCGAAGCCCGAATTTTCCTTCTTCTTATTGCCTATCTTCGAAAGCAGCAGCTCGTTCTGTATGAAGCGGAGAAAACGAAGGTAGTATGCCTGCTCAAGCGGAGAGGTCTGTTGGATAGGGGAGAGCAGTTCTGATAGCTGCGGACGTACATACCTATCCCATAGCGTACCTTTCAGTCCGTTCTTGTTCAGCTTCTCAGGTGTGAGCGTCTTGAGCAGTTTCATGCCATCCCTGGCATACATTATCTCCGTCCATGCCAACAGGTTACGCATCTTTATGGCGCGATGCAGCAGCTCAGGACTTTGCGGTACGAGCAGCAAGCCATTGGTGTATTTGGAGTAAAGCAGCATGATGTGCTTGAGTCGTGAGGAGTATGTCTGAAACTCATACTGAAACAAGGCACGATAAAGCAGCACCTGAATTGTGTGTGTCTCCTTGGCTATTGGTGTAGAAGGATCAGGAGAGAACCTCACATACTCGCCCTTGCCCGATTTCTGCTCTATGATGGTCACGTTGCCGTCTTTCTGATACAGAAAGTCAAGTCGTCCTTGAATGCCAAGAACCTCGCTGAAGAACGAAGGCTCAAGAATCACGTCGCCCTTATCATAATTGCCTATCACATTTGGCAGCGCCTCACCTATCAGATGCTTTATGTTATGTTTCTGAATCTGTGCATCCTGCTTGAACTGCGGATAGTTACTGATAAGCTCTGGGCAAGATATCATTTTCAGCGCATTGGCATTAACGTATGACTTTAGTGAATCGTCAAGGTCTATATCCCTTTCGTGAACGGTATCGTCAAGCAACTGTCCCGCAAGATTACCGAGGTGTATCGGCATCGAATTTGCCTGTGGCTTTATCTTGTTCACGAGATTGACAAATGGCGACTCTGCATAGCTCTCAAAGCAACTAGCTATCGTCGTCACGTTGATGAGGTAGTCAGGTTCGAGGATGATAAGCTCTGGGAAAAGAACTTCCTTTTCCGATTCTAAGGAGTAATAAGGAGTACAAGACGAATGTTCAGAACGCTCATGTAAACGGTAAGAACTATCGTCTTGTACTACTTTAGCGACTTTGCCCTCCAATTTTTCATTTTTAATTTTTAATTTTTCATTTTCCCCCCTCCTGACTCTCACCAGATTAACCTGCGCCCCTTCCCAGAGCACATCATTCAGATAGCTCCAATCAGACTCTCCATTGCGAGTAAGCACCTTATTCTCCTTGCCGTAGCATATCTGTACAGTTGTACCATTGTCCTCTTCCGTGGCATAGATATAATTCTCGTCCCATTTCTTCACAACCACGCGAAGCACTTTCTCATCAAACTTTCCCCAACTGTTCTTCCTATCGCTCTGCGGAAAGTGCGCCTTTAGCTCAGTCGGTATCTCTACCTTTCCACACAGATAATGCACCAGCAAGGCAGTAGCTTTCAGATTATGGGGTAGGGAAGCGGTCAGCGACTCTTCCGTCAGTTCCTGCTTCTTATTCCTTTCAGGAAACATCTCCTTTCGTGCCAGATGAATGAGCTTTGAGGCAGCCAACGGCACGTCATATTCCTTGATGCAATAGTCAAGTTTAGCAAAGAACCCGACAAAAGCAATCTGGCAATTCATTATGCCTTGCTCCGTCACACGCGCAAACACATTCCTTATTATGTCATACCGCCCTCGAATATCAATATCCTCAGATACGGCAGACAACAATAGATCATAGAATGTGGAAGCTGAATCGACAACAACATATTTGCCGACACCAGTTTTCTGCTTTACTTGCATTTTCTCATTATTCATTTTTCCATTATCATTTGGCATAATGCAAAAATAAATAAAATATCCGACATCCGTGCATGTTTTTCAAGAAAAATAGAAACGACCCTCTAAATCTCCCTTAAAGGGAGACTTTTTGCCGCGAATAGGCTCTCCCCTTTTAAGGGGGAGCGGGGAGAGGGTCTTTATTTTTCACTTTTCATTTTTCATTTAATTCGTGGGGTATTACTAAAAAATATGTGTACTATGTGTACCATTACGAAATTAAGAGATTAAAAGATTAAGATATTACTCAGCGGCATAATTTATTCACTGAAGCTCATCAAGCTAAAGCAAGTCTTAATCTCTTAAATTCTTAATCTCTTAATATCTCTACATGCAGCTTTCCACGCCGAGGGTAGTCGCTATGGCGGTAAGCACAGCCGCCAGCATCTGAAGAATGTATTTCCAAGTTTCCTTTTTCATTTTTAC
>CACYXI010000201.1 GCA_902778265.1 uncultured Bacteroidales bacterium
TTTGGTAATCTTGCAAATATGGTTTGCTATATGGTTATCTCTGACTAGTCCACAATTGGTGAACTAAATCAAATATAGGAGTAAAAATTACTCCCACTCAATTGTTGCAGGTGGCTTTGAAGAGATGTCGTAGCATACGCGGTTAACACCCTTCACCTTATTAATAATCTCGTTAGAGCACTTAGCCATGAAGTCGTAAGGCAGATGTGCCCAGTCGGCTGTCATAGCATCGGTAGAGGTAACGGCACGGAGAGCTACTGGATGCTCGTAGGTGCGCTCATCACCCATAACGCCTACGGAACGAACGGTTGAGAGAAGGATTGTGCCTGCCTGCCATATCTGGTCGTAGAGGCTTACTTCTATCTCGCCATCCTTCATATCGGCAGGAACGCCGGCTGCAAGAACGGCACGTGCCTGTTCGCCAGAGAGCTTTGTCTTGTACTCACGAAGTCCGCGGATATAGATATCGTCGGCATCCTGAAGGATACGTACCTTCTCAGGAGTGATATCGCCAAGGATACGTACGGCAAGACCCGGTCCTGGGAACGGATGACGTGTGATAAGGTGCTCTGGCATACCCATAGAACGGCCTACACGACGAACCTCGTCCTTGAACAGCCACTTCAGAGGCTCACAGAGCTGAAGGTGCATCTCCTTTGGAAGACCGCCTACGTTATGGTGTGACTTGATTACCTTACCTGTGATATTGAGAGACTCGATACGGTCAGGATATATAGTACCCTGTGCGAGCCACTTAGCGTCCTTGATTTTCTTAGCCTCTGCATTGAACACCTCGACAAAGTCGCGACCGATGATCTTACGCTTCTGCTCTGGGTCAGAGACACCTGCGAGGTCAGCGAAGAACTTCTCGCTTGCATCAACACCGATTACGTTAAGACCGAGGCACTTGTAATCCTCCATCACATCGCGGAACTCGTTCTTGCGAAGCATACCATGATCAACGAAGATACATGTAAGGCGGTCGCCGATAGCCTTGTTGAGGAGTACGGCAGCAACGCTTGAGTCAACACCTCCAGAAAGGCCGAGGATGACACGGTCATTACCTACCTGTGCCTTGAGCTCGGCAACTGTTGTCTCTACGAATGAGTCAGCGCTCCAAGCCTGCTTTGATCCGCACACGTCAACCACGAAGTTCTTGAGCAACTGTGTGCCCTGAACTGAATGGAACACCTCTGGGTGGAACTGAACAGCCCATACTGGCTGAGTCTTGCTTGCGTATGCCGCATACTTCACGTTAGCGGTACTTGCTATGCACTCAAAGCCCTCTGGGATAGCTGTGATGGTGTCGCCGTGGCTCATCCATACCTGTGAGTTGTCGTCGAAGCCCTTGAAGAGGATGTTGCTCTTGTCGATGAAACCGAGGTTGGCACGACCATACTCGCGAGAGTCAGCCTTCTCAACCTTGCCACCGAGGGTGTGACTGATAAACTGGGCACCGTAGCAGATGCCGAGAACTGGCAGACGGCCCATGAAGCGGTCAAGGTTTACCTTGAATGCCTCTGGATCATGCACGTCCTTGTCATCTTCAGGATACTTATTGTAAGGCATGATTTCACAGAACGTGTCAAGCTCACGAACACGACGTCCGATGAGCTGAGTGGTCTGACTGCCAAAGTCTAAGATGATTATTTTCTGCATAAATTAAGCCTAACCAAGCCTTCCCAAAGGGAAGGATGTTTTATACATCATTTCGCTTACGAAGACTTGATTGATATTAATTGATTGTTTTTAAAAATTCAAAAGCATTATCTAATGTGTCGAGTTTGCCAACATCGAGTAGTTGCAAATCTGATTTCAGATAGCCCTTTATCTTCCTCTCTGCACAGCGGTTGAGGTAGAAGTCTATGATTGGGAATTTCTCCGGCCATTGCTCCATATCGGCAAACAGACGCGGTGAGAAAGCGTGGATGCCGGAGAAGGCGAGGCCCCTCCCCCCGCCCTCCCGAGGGAGGGAGCCGGAAGGCGAAAAGGCAAATTTGCTTTGAACAGATTCCTTATCTCCGCTTAGAGCGGCAATCTCAGGATACGGACTTTTCACTTCACCTGTCTCGATATTTGTCCAGCCGACGAGATTCATATCTTCATCGAAGAGGAGGTAGCGTTTTGTCTTGCGCTCGCTTACCAAGAGCATGGCATCGGCATCGCCAATATTATCGTAGAAAGCACCGAGATCCACATTTGAGAGGATATCCACATTATGAATCAGGATAGGAGCCTCAGCATCAAACAAGTCATGTGCCTTGCGTATGCCACCGCCAGTTTCAAGCAGTCGCTCCGACTCGTCGGAGATGCTTATCCGCACATCATAATACGTTTCCAAGAGACGCAGGTAGTTGCAAATCTGTCCTGCCTTATGATGCACGTTGACAACCACATCGTGGATGCCCGCATCGAGGAGGCGTTCAAGAACAATCTGAAGCAGAGGCTTGTCCCCTACAGGCACCAGAGCCTTGGGGATAACATCGGTTAGCGGTTTAAGACGGGTGCCCATCCCTGCCGCAAAAATCATCGCTTGCTTCATTTTTTGATAAATTCTCTTGAAATTATTCGGCAAAGGTAAGAAAAAAAAACGGAAAAAGCAAGGCGAGAGGGCAAAAAAAAGGATTATGCCTATAAAAAGGTGGGAAATGGGAGGAGCATAGGAAGAAGAACGGAAGGAAACGAAGGCACAAAGGCGAACTAGCAGACATCGTAAATTAAACAGAATTAGAGGAAATGACGAGGGCAAGCAGCAAGCTGCTTTTGACTGACAATAATCTTCAATCTTCAACCAATAAGAAACCGGGCTTGCGCCCCTGATGTGGAAAGTAAATTAAAAGAAAATTAAACCAGGAAATTAAATCAGAAAATTTTTATTTAAACGAACACAGATAGCACAGATTTAAAGGATAGGCAGACCCTCTAAATCCCCCTGCATAGGGGGACTTTTATCTGTGAGATCCTGAATATCTGTGGTTAACATAACATGAACACGGAAGAGACGGAATGAACGAAGGCCTTCGTTTCTTTACTTCCCCGTGGTCAGTGGGTATGCGACAAATCTCGTGCTTTCTGTGGTCGAACTCACGTTAAATGATGGGATAGGCAAAGGTTAATTTTTCTAAAAAATGCGAACATTTTAAATCCATTTCTGGTTTTGTGTGTATGCAAGATAAAGGCATAGAAACTAAAACAATATAACAATTATTACAAGATGAAGAAATTAGTGATACTCTCTCTGTTTTTGCTCACCATACAATGTTCGTGGGCACAACATCCCGGAATGCCCATGAAAATGCCTGTGGCAGACAAATCAAAGGAAATACCTATGAAACCTATCGTTGTTGAAGGTGAACTTAGTGGTGTTCCAGACGGAACTCGTGTAAGTCTTGCTTTTCGAATAAAAAAGACAAAAGCATTCTATAATGCCAATAATACATTGGTTGATACTATAAGAAATGGAAAGTTCCACATAGAAAAGAAATTCGTTTATAAGGATTTCGATGAAAACGATGACAATGTGGAATATATGGTTAACATAGAAGGGAAAGGCATGTTTGTTTATGCCTATCCTGGTGCAAAGGTAAAGGTTACGGGTACTCCTGCATTAAATGCTATTTCATGGAGGGCAGAGAGCAACCATCCTTTGCAGAAAGAATTCTTCGAATATGCGGATTACGAACACGAGAAATTATCCGCTATCAGAAAAAGAATACAAGAAGAATATGAGGCTGACGAAGTTGACGATGATATGGTAGAGAAACTGGAAAGGGCAAAAGACTCTATCCAAGTAGTTTCCATGCTCGACTTCATGAAGAACAAGGAATATAATTCTGTTTTTGCGATGAACCTAAATTCGATTTCATTTTTGGCAAAGCAACTTGATAACAGTCAGTTAAAGGACAGAGTACGCAGTCTCATTATGGAGAAGGTTCCTGCAGATTGTGATAACCAGGATATTGATCTGGCAAAAGCTTTCCTTTCAATGGACGAACCACAGCGAACAGTCGAAGAGACAAAAGAATTGAAATTTGGTGATAAAATGCGGGACTTCACGCTTTATGACCGTAAGGGGAATGAGCATAAACTTTCAGAATTCAAAGGAAAATATATAATACTGGAGTTTACCTCTAAAGGTTGTGGTCCTTGCTTGGAGGCGATACCTGTCCTTGACTGGCTCTACAAGCGTTATAAAGACAAGATAGAAGTTGTTGCCATTTCTGTAGACGATTCTTGGATGGAAGGAAACAATAATAAAAGTTTTCATGAATGGACAGCCCAGCAATATGCAAGTGACATGTCAATTGCTTATGGAATAAAGGGAACTCCAAACTTTGTAATCATACATCCAAACGGCAACTTACTCAACGTTTCCGCAGGTTTAAGCAGATTCCTAAAGGAATTTAACGATTACGTTCAAGAGCTTCCGAGGGAAGAGATAAAGAAGATGCTCGCTAAGAAATAACATCCGCGAAATGAAGCAAGACATCCCCGTCAGAGCGCATCTGTCGGGGAAGTTTTGTTTATCCCCATTTTATGGTATTTTCTTATTAAATAGGTGTATTTCCGCAGAAAAATAATATAAAATTAGGTAAATTACACGACAAATGGGAAATTATCCTATAAAGATTTGCATATTTTGGTAAATGTTTGTAACTTTGCACCCTGTAAAAAGAGCATACTTTTAAAAACATCCAAGGTTGCAATAACCGCCCTTATTTTTCAAATTCATTTTATTCACGTGAAATGAACTTTCGCTGCACAGTAAATCCGTAGCGCGGTTATTTCAAATTTTTCTTATTTATTTTTTCAAAAATGAAGAAATCTATCTCTGATATGCTTAGTCGTAAGGGCATTCAGCCAGTGAGCATGCTTACCGCTTACGACTATCATACAGCTTGCACAATTGATGAAGCGGGGGTTGATATGATTCTCGTTGGCGATTCATTAGGCAACGTGATGCTGGGTTACGAGAATACCCTTGCCGTCACCGTTGAAGACATGATTCATCATGGAAAGGCTGTTTGCCGAGGTGCCAAGAACGCACTCGTGGCTATCGATATGCCTTTCATGTCATATCAGGGCTCTGTATATGATGCCGTGATGAATGCAGGTAGGATTATGAAGGAAACCAACTGTCAGGCCGTGAAACTTGAGGGTGGCGTGGAATATGCCGACCGCATCAAGGCTATCGTACAGGCAGGAATCCCAGTCATTGCCCATATCGGACTCACCCCTCAGTCGTTTAACACGCTCGGAGGCTATAAGGTTCAGGGTAAGTCGCTTGAGGCTGCAAGGAAACTCATCTCCGACGCACAGGCAGTATGTGAGGCAGGAGCTTTCGCCATCACACTTGAATGTGTTCCGGCTGCACTCGCATCAAAGATTACGGAGCTTGTCCCAGCCCTTACCATCGGCATCGGCGCAGGTAACGGTTGCGACGGTCAGGTTCTCGTTTATCAGGATATGCTTGGCTATGCAGAGGACTTCAAGCCAAAGTTCGTGAAGCGATATGCAAACCTCCACGAAACCATGCTTGAGGCATTCAAGCAGTACAAGGCAGATGTGGAGTCAAGAGCATTCCCTGCACAAGAACACACATTCGCTATAAGCGAAGAGATTTTAAATAAACTCTATTGACAATTAACAATTAGCAATTAACAATTAACATGCCTTTCGCCAACGTTTCGGCTCTCCTCCCTTGCCCATTCACGGGGAAAGGGTTGGGAAAAGGGGTCGGGGGCAGAGGCCGTGGTTACACTATATTATGAAAGTAGTAAAAACAGTTAAAGAGGTAAGAGAGATCGTATCAGAATGGCGTAAAGAAGGACTCACCGTAGGCCTTGTTCCTACCATGGGTTACCTTCATGAAGGTCATCAGAGTCTGATTGTGAAGTCAGTCAGCCAGAATGACCGTACTGTCGTGTCAGTATTCGTAAACCCAATTCAGTTTGGTCCTAACGAGGACTTTGAGGCATATCCACGCGATATGGAGCATGACAAGGCACTCGTAGAGAAGGCTGGCGGCGATTTGATTTTCAATCCAGAGCCATCAGAGATGTACCCTGGTCACTTCACATCTTTCATCGACACAACAGAGACCACCGAACTTCTCTGTGGTGCTGTTCGTCCTATACATTTCCGTGGCGTCTGCACAGTAGTAGGCAAGCTTTTCAACATCGTTTGTCCTGACCGCGCATACTTTGGTCAGAAGGATGCACAGCAGTTGGCTACTATCCGCCGTTTCGTTCGCGACCTTAACTTCCCTCTCGAAATCATCCCTTGCCCAATCATTCGCGAGGCTGACGGTTTGGCAAAGTCAAGTCGCAACACATATCTCTCAGCAGAAGAGCGTCAGGCTGCCCTCATTCTCTCAAAGAGCTTGAAGAAGGGTAAGGAGGCTATCGAGGCAGGTGAGAAGAACGCGAAGAAGATTATCGAGATTATCAAGACAAATCTTGAGACGGAGCCACTTGCACGTGTTGACTATGTTGAGGTGGTTGATTTCGAGAACATCCAGCGCGTTGACACCATCTCGGGCGAGACTCTCGTTGCCATTGCTGTTTATATCGGCAAGACAAGGTTGATTGATAACTTCATCACAAAATAACATTTACAATGTACAATTTACAATGAGGCATTGAGTCATATATTGTGTAGTACAGCCTTACTGCGCTAGCCAAATTGTACATTGTAAATGGTAAATGGTACATAAAATTATGGACATCACATTACTAAAAGCGAAGATCCACCGTGCAAAGGTAACACAGGCAGACCTCGACTATGTAGGTAGTGTTACGATAGATACAAAGTTACTCCGCGAGGCAGGTATTTTCGAATACGAGAAGGTGCAGATTGTTGATATCAATAACGGCAACCGTTTCGAGACATA
>CACYXI010000202.1 GCA_902778265.1 uncultured Bacteroidales bacterium
AGCGAAGAACTTGCGTAGCTTGTTGAGCCTTGCGAAAAATTTTCAATTGCAATAAGGCCTCCTAACCTTACAACCTTTTAACCTTAATATTTCGGGGACAAAATTACTCATATCGACACAAATTGTTATGACCTTATTTAGCAAAACATGACACTTTCTTGATGTTTTGCTCTAAGAGCCATTTTTTAACAGGTAAAGGGGGTAAGAGGGTTAGAAGGTCTTTGCATGCTTTTGAAATTAAGAAATTAAGAGATTAAGATATTAAAAAATTAATTCTCACTTGCCTCAGCTTGATGAGCCTTAGCGAAGAACTTGCACAGCTTGGTGAGATTCAGCGAGCAATTAGCTCTGAAGGTGCGACACCTATATATATAAATAAGTATCGGTCCTTTAGAGCTAATTCGACGAACTTACTTTAATGAGACAATGAGACATTCGAAAAAACGGCATATCAACATGCGGGGCAAGTGGGATGAAAGCAAATATGAGAGGTTTCGGCCTCTCATTATTGCTTGATTGCAACAGACTATTACAAATAGTAAATTACGTTAAATAATAGTTAATTATCATCTATTATTTGTCGTTTTTCGACAAATTTATTTACCTTTGCAGCCAAAACAATAAATAGAAAAGATTTACGCTATGAATGAGAAATTGACAACGACGCTGAAATGGCTCAGTTATGTGGCACTATTCTTTTGTGCCGTATGGTTTGTATTCTTGTGTTATCAAAGCTATCATCAGGTATTTGATACGACTGGCGAGCATATTCATTGGGAGGCGAAACAGAAACTGGTTTTGTTCTCTTCCACTATATTCATATCATATATAGTCCTGACGCTGGCAGTCATGGGGATATGCGTGGCTTTCTTTATCAACCTCATCAAAGGAATACGAAATGAGGAATTATTTCCGAAGGAGAACATCAGACTTATCTTCATCGGTGCTATCCTGCTATTCCTTCAGACGGTTGCATCAGACAATCTTGCTCAGGCATTCCATTCTGAAGGTCCGGTAGTAATGGCTCTTACTTCAAATCCATTCGTGCAGGCTCTTATCCTGTTCGTTTTCGGAATCTTATACAAGATGGGCTATCAGGTTACAGCAGAACATGATCTAACGGTATAGGGAGGGGAGAAAATGATAGTCGTGAACTTAGACGTGATGATGGCAAAAAGGAAGATCTCGCTTAATGAGTTATCTGAGCGAGTGGGCATCACCATCACAAACCTTTCAAAGCTGAAAACGGGTAAGGCAAAGGCAATACGCTTTACCACTCTTGATGCCATCTGCAAGGCATTGGATTGTACTCCGGCAGATATTCTGGACTATAGTAGCGAGAAGTAAAAAGATGAAAAATAGCATTATTCCTGCGATGCTGATTGCCTTAATGACAATAGCGTCGCCAATATCAGCACAGACCACCGTCAAGGGTAACGTTGTAAACGAACGGGGCGAGAGTATCGAATACGTCAGCATAGGATTCGAAAACGATAGCGTTGGCATCATCTCAGATGCAAAGGGGCACTTCGAACTCACGATTCCTGCCGGACGGAAGACAGAACTTTCATTCACTCATGTGTCGTATCTCACCACAGAGATTCCCTATAAGGAATATTCAAAGAACAAAGAACTCACCGTAGTGCTGAAAGACAAGGTTGTTGAACTCGCTGAGGTGGTGATTGGCAAGAAGAACAAGCCCAAGACCTTCGTAGGCAAGGGCATCCCTGCCCCAGGACAGATTGGCATCTCTGGACATGGCTCAGACTCGGGACCAGAGGGCGGTGTTGTCTTCTCGTGTAAGAAGAGTTCTGTAATCAGCGATATCATGGTGAAAGTGTCAAGCTGCACCTTCAAGCAATGCAAGGTGAGCATCAACGTGTATGAGAAAAGGGGCGGCCAGTTCGTGAACATCCTTCAGAAGCCGATATACGAGACTCTCACAAAAGACAAGAGCAAATACATCTTGAATATCCGACCTGAGGAGAACATAGTGCTGAAGCCCAAGACAGACTATTACGTCAGCATCCGCATGGTGGATGGCATGGGCGAGAAGGGGTTCCTTTACCTGAATGGCTATATGAAGAACGGCCTGTATCGCAATGCCGTAAAGGGAAGGACAAGGAAACTCCCTGTATGCCCTGCCATTCAGGTAAAAGGCTACGAAATGGATTGATTATTCCTTGAACTAAAAAAGAAACAAAAATGATATATTTGAAACGTTTTCTGTTGTTGCCGTTCATGCTGTCGATAGCAACAGCGGGGATGGCGCAAGAGCTTGACTCTCTCATGAATGTTTGCTACAGGTCGCTCGATAAAGGAGACACCGCAACCTTCAATCTCACATATCCAAAGATCTGCGATGCGTATGAGCAGAAATATGATGAAATGTATGAAGTCAGAAAAGTATTAGACAGGCTTCGGAACTCAGACCAGAGTATCAGGATTCTTGTTATCGACTTACAGAAAAATCCTGGGAAGAACGGTCATCTATTGCCTGTTGTAAGACGGAAAATGAACGAGATCGATAAGGAGAATGCGAAGGTAGTGGCAAGCATTATCGACAAATACGGCTGGCTGGGGACGGAAGATATCGGTGATGATGGCAATCAAACCCTGTTCCTCTGCATTCAGCATTGTGAGGATTCAGTGATACAGCATAAGTATTTGCCTATCATCGAGGATGCTGTTCACAAAGGTAATGCTAAGCCGTGGCACTTCGCCTTTCTTACAGACCGCATACTGATGAATCAGGGCAAGCCGCAAATCTATGGCACACAGACTGTTATTATCGATGGGCGAACGTATCCCGTTCCATTGCAAAACCCACGTGAGGTAGATGCCTTGCGAAAATCCATCGGTATGGAATCGCTGGATGAATACATGCAAGAACACGGTGAGCATTTTTCCGTCGAAGACTACCTGAAAGAGGAAGCCACTATCAACGAGAAATTCCAGCGCTGGTTTAAAGGCAGAAATGAGAAAATGAGACAATGAGACATTTGAATTTTGTCGCTCGTCACATTATTCGTGCAACTCATCACTCAATGTTGGTCGTTTAAAGGCGATTCCGTAATTTTGTATTTCAAAGATTGTTTATGGGTCAATAATGGCAAAGAAGATCAAACTGCAACTGAAACAACTCTACGTTGCCACATTCCTAGGTGTCGTAGTTCTTCCCTGTATGAGAATATGCACCGATGTCTATCGTAATGTGAAATACTGGGAAGTGAAGAGCCCTGGGTTTATTGCCTTCGACGTGATAGCAACGATTGTCGTATGCTATGTGTTCCTGTATATTCTTGGATGGTGGACGACATATACTCAAAAGCATCAGTCAAGTCTGTGGAAAGGGTATGGCGTAACCGTTGCCATTTCCTTTGCTGTTATTGGTTGCGATGCGGCAGTAAGGGCTTACCTGCAGTATCACGCATTCTACTCCATGAAGGAAATGAGCGTGCCTCTCGTAGTCTCGTCGCTCTTTGGCTGTATCTGTTACGGAATTCTGCGTCATAGCATAGATGAGGCAGAAAAGAGAAGACTGCAGTTAGAACAGGCCGAACTGAAGAATGAACAACTTAACTCCGAACTACGTGCGCTTAGAGCTCAGTATCACCCTCATTTCCTGTTCAATGCGCTTAACACTATATACTTCCAGATAGGACCAGAGAATGAGACTGCACGCCACACCATCGAGCTCCTCAGCGAAATTCTGCGTTATCAGGTTAACTGCGGCAGTAAGAAAGTTCCGCTGCAAAAGGAGTTGGAATATCTGGAGAAGGATATAAGTTTCCGCAGACTGAGATGCTCTGACCGCCTTAGCCTCAAAGTAGATTTCAGCATGATGGAAGATAATCAGAACGACATGATATACCCGCTTCTGTTCATTCCCCTCGTTGAGAACGCATTCAAATATATAGGAGGCGACGAACTGAGTATTGACATAAAGATGTTCAAGACAGGAAACCAACTGACTTTTTCCATTATCAACTCGGTTCCGCCCATCGATGCCCAGATGCCTCTCAAGCCAAAGACAGGAACTGGACTGGCCAACCTGCGCCGACGATTGTCGCTGTTATATCCAGAGCATCACACACTTGAAATAACGAGAAATAACGACTTTTACTCAGCAAAATTGACATTGACTCTATGATAACATGCTTTATAGTTGACGATGAGCCTATTGCCCGTCAAGGACTCAGAGAATATATCACGCGCGAAGGCGACATCAAGATTCTTGCAGAATGTGAGACTATTCCGGAGCTTCGTATGCGTCTGCTGGAGATGTCGCCAGATATAATATTCCTAGACATCGAGATGCCATACACATCAGGCATGGATTGGCTTAGCACCGCCAATACCTCGTCGCTCGTCATCCTTACCACGGCATACGAACAGTATGCCCTCAGAAGCTATGACTTCAACGTAACCGACTATCTTCTCAAGCCGATTCCTTACGAACGTTTCTCAAAGGCCATTGCCAAGGCAAGGAAAATGCTCCAGAAAGATATAGAAACTGAAGGTGTGGATTATATGCTGGTCAAGGTGACTCAGACAAAGAAACACAAGATTCTGTTCCGTGACATCACCTATATTGAGGCACGTCAGAACTATTGCGACATACATCATCGCGATGACACCTCACTATTGGTTCGCACTACAATCTATAGTATTCTTGAACAACTGCCTTCAGATATGTTTTGCCAGGTTCATCGCTCATTCATAGTCAACAAAACGAGAATAACGAGTATGGATTCAAGCCATATCTATATCGGTGATGTCTCCATCCCAGTCTCACGAACCTACAAAGAGAAGCTATTGTAACGTGAGTTCGATGGAAAAAAGGAAGCGGATTTATCTGGTTTATCTGAAATTTATCGCGAAAAAATTACTGCGCCAGCTATCAGAAAAATCAGATAAATCTGTTTCCCTTATTATTTTTAACATTCTAACACCGCTCAGTTCGCAGAGATGTTTTTTACTCACAGCCTTTGTAAAAGCATCGCAAGCGCTGAGCAGTAAAAGCAAGATTTTTTTTGCAAAAGCAAGACCTCACTTCCTGCATCAGTTATAGGTCCGTTTCAAGTCCGTTCCAGGTCCGTTGTAAATCCGTTGTAAATCCCATTCACCTCCCATCTCTGAAAGGGCGATAGAGTGGAGCTATAGTGGAGGCATGGCAAAGGCTGATTTTGCTATGCCCAGATTACAAGTGCATTTTTTTCGCGAGAGTTTTTGTAGGGGGGGTACACTTTTGCCAATTTATAGGTATAACGCTCTGACAGTCAAGAGATAACAAAGCGTGCACCTCCCCCCGAAGTGCACCTATGAAAAGAACGTTTTCAGGAGGGGGGGTGCACGCAACGTAAATCACTGGTAATCAGTAGGCAAAAGGGGAAAAACAGGCAAAAGTGCACCCCCCTATTTAAATTC
>CACYXI010000203.1 GCA_902778265.1 uncultured Bacteroidales bacterium
CAAGTTCCGGGAGTGGCTTGTCCTTAATCCCAGCCTCCGTAGTCTGGCTTCAGTCACGCGTCGCACGTTCACGCCAGCAGAGGTACAGCTTATCTACGCTGAGTTGGGGGAGCCGTAGAAATAATCACTTCTCAGAAATTCTGAGAATCTTATTTCAGAGTAAGAGCCATTTGTCACTATGATAAGTGGCTCTATATATTTTATTATTGTGCATTGTGCAATTGTGCATTTGATAGAAGAAAATAGTGCAAATAGCTATAATATATAATTAATCTATAATATAATATATATATTATATTATAGATTATATGTATTTTGAACAATTTATAAGCAATTTGCATTTAGCAAATGCACAATTGCACAATGCACAATTTAACCGTTCAATTAAACGCACATAGGGCCCGCATTACTGCGAGCCCTTCTTGTTGTGAGTTAACGGATGGTTGCGGCACAACCAATTCCACGATTATACGAAAATACCACGATTGCGTCCGCGAGCGACAAACATTCCACGTCCACGAGGTGCAGGTGCTGCTGCAGGTGCTCCACCATTTACCATCTCCAACTCTTCCATCTTGAGAGCGCGTGCGCTCATTTCATTCTTCTGTGTCATAATCTTATAAATTTTAAAATGTTAAACTTCTTGTTATTTGTTTTGTCGCTCAGATGTCGTTTGTTCTGATTGACGATGCAAAGGTACGGCGAGTTTTGCCAGATTCCAAATATTCGGGCGAAATCTTCTCCGAGTTGTTGCGACAGGGTGGGAACGAAACGACAAAAGGAGGCCTGAGGGCAAAATCTTGTCGTTTTCTTTTGGAAAAGTTTTGCAAACTCGATAATTCTTCTTATCTTTGTGGCTAAATAACTAAAATCATGACATTAGATAGAGCTGACAACCGATCTAAAGATTTGGGAGAAAGCGAATTACAAATAATTGCCCCCCCCCACATTTTCAGACACACAAGGTGAGTCTGATGCTGAAATCAGCTCTGATTATCCTCATAAAGTTATAGTTAATATCGTGCGTCAGCTGCTCGAAATGGCATCCGATGACCGCGAACTGACCTCTATTGACAAGGATACCCTGTCCGACGTGCTACGTTACGGTAACGTCACAAAGGTGGCCGAACTCCATCATCTGCCCTTATCCACCGTATCCACACGACTGCAAGGTGCCTTCCACCGGCTCACGCGGCAGATGACCGTCTGGCAGAACGACAAGCAGCAGATAGCCCAGCTCCATCAGCAGCTATCACAGCAGCAGGCAGCAGCTCGCGCCATGATGAGCGATATAGAGGCACAGGAGGCAGAAATGAAGCGGCTGAGAGCCGAGAACGAACAGCTGCGCCTGCAGCTGGATCAGGCGGGCGACAGTCTCCACAAGCCGAAGCTGACGCTCCGCAAGCTCACGCCCCTGCTGAAAAAGCGTCTGGCCCGCGATCTGGAGAAAGTTGCCTTTCCTATCGACATCGTCAGACAGCTCAATGACCACAGCATCTTCAAGGTCTCAGACCTCATCCAGCAATCCGAGACAGACCTGTCGCAGCTCGACGGTCTCACCCCCGACAGCATCGAAAAGATCAAGGATCACCTTCATTTCATGCGCTTCCAGCTCAACACCGACATTATCTACGTCGAAGCCTTAGATGATTATTATCTGAAAGAGTCGAAGCCTTAGATGATTATTATCTGAAAGAAAAACTATAGATAAAAAAGATTATGGCAGGATTCAGTGAAGATATAAGGGTAAAGATACCCGCATTAACTCATCTCTCGAGGTTAGGCTACACCTATCGCTCGTTACACAGTCTGCATCATGACCCAGAGACAAACATCGATACAGAGACCTTCTCGAAAAAATTGCGAGAAATGAACAGTGGTATCACCGATACAGAGATAGATTTGTTCATCGGTAAGATTCGCGTGATGCTCAACAACGACGATCTTGGTCGTGAGTTCTACGAGAAAATACTCTCCAATAAGACCTATAACGTGATAGATTATGACCACCCCGAGCAAAATGTCTGGGAGTGTGTCACTGAGATGCCATGCGAGAATGGCGGCGAGAGTTTCCGTCCTGACATCACGCTGCTGATCAATGGTCTGCCACTGGTATTCATTGAAGTGAAGATGCCTAATAATCATGGCGGCATGCTCCAAGAATACCATCGCATGAACGATACTCGTTTCCCGAATACCAAGTTCCGGCGTTTCCTGAACCTGACGCAGCTGATGATCTTCAGCGATAACAAGCATTATGACTTCTCTACGCAGGTGCCGCTTCAGGGAGCCTTCTATGGCTGTCGTGCGGAAAAGCAGATAGTCTTCAATGTCTTCCGTGAGGAAAACGATAACTTCATTCGTAACTTCCCATACGCTCCGTTGCAAGACGATGTGGAGAACTACATCCTGAAGGATACGAACTACAGTGTCATCAAGTCTTCGCCAGAATATAAGACCAATAAGGAGTATGACACTCCCACGAACTCGATCCTGACTTCGCTTTGCTCCCGTGAGCGTCTGCTCTACTTGTTGCGCTTTGGATTTGTCTATCTTGACTATATTGATACCGATACGCATAAACATGTACTCCAGAAACATGTGATGCGTTATCCTCAGCTCTTTGGCACACAGGCCATCCGTCAGCGACTTTCTGAGGGAGTGCAGAGTGGCATCATCTGGCATACGCAGGGTTCAGGAAAGACAGCTCTGAGTTATTTTGCCACCCGTGTACTGACGGATTACTACAAACGCCAGAATATCGTACCAAAGTTCTATTTCTTCGTGGATCGTCTGGACTTGATGGAGCAGGCCACCAACGAGTTCTCTAATCGAGGTCTGAAAGTTATCAATGTGGAGACGCGCGATGAACTGATGAAGACCTTTGAGACCACCACAGCCCAGCAAGGCAATACCGGGAAGCAGGAGATCATCGTGGTGAATATCCAAAAGCTGAAAGACAGTGATGGCAAGGTGAATGTGCAGCAATATGCCGTGAACATCCAGCGTGTCTATTTCCTCGATGAAGCCCATCGTGACTATAACCCGCAAGGCTCTTTCCTGGCGCGACTCTTCGAGAGCGATCCCAAGGCTATCCGTCTGGCACTGACGGGCACACCGCTCATTGGTGCCGAATTGAAGAGTCGTGATGTCTTTGGTGAATATATCAGCACCTACTATTACAATCGCAGTATCGAGGATGGCTTTACGAAGAAGATTCTTCGTGAGGATATCGAGACCTCTTATCGCCTGAAACTGCAAGAAGTGTGGAACCATCTGGAAGAGACCATTAAGGTCAAGAAAGAAGACGTGCGCCGCGACAAGATATTAGAGAACGAACGCTATGTAGGCGCCTTGCTCGACTATATCATCGACGACTTCAAACGCTGGCGCATCCAGCAGGGCGACAAGACGCTGGCAGGCATGATTGTCTGTGAAACCAATCCGCAGGCACGAGAGATGTTCCGGCAGTTGAAAGAACGAGGCGATTGCGGTGTCACGGCAGAGCTGATACTTCACGACTTCTACGATAAGGAAACTCGAAAAGGAATCTATGAGGACTTCAAGAAACACGGACATCCCGACATCCTCATCGTCAACGCCATGCTGCTGACGGGTTTTGATGCCCATCGTTTGAAGCGCCTGTACTTAGGCCGCAAGTTGAAAGACCACAATCTGCTGCAAGCGCTCACTCGTGTGAATCGCCCCTATAAACAGATGCAGTATGGCTACGTCGTGGATTTTGCCGATATCCAGCAGAACTTCAATGATATCAACGATGCCTATGCGCAGGAGCTGAACCAGTTTACGCCCAAAGAACAAGGACAGCAACCCATCGTGAACACGGTGATGGTGAGCGAGAGCGAGATCAAAGAGAAGATGCAAGACGTGCAGGAAGTGCTCTTTGCTTACAATACCCACAATGCCGAAATCTTTGCGCAGGAGCTGGAAGAGGTAGATGACCGTGACAAACTACTTCAGATACGCCGTAAGCTCGAAGATGCCAAAGCCGTATGGAATGAAGTGCGCACGATGGGCGATGAACGTTTGAAGGAGGTTGCTCAGCGCATGCAGCCTGGCGACGTGCAGAATCTCTTGAAGGCCGTCAATGCCCGCATCGATAATGTCAATCTGAAGAATGTCTTCAGCCATGAGCAGGAGGTGAGCGGCATGATCAATGAGGCTCTGGCCACCATCGACTTCAGGTTCCGCAAACGTGGCGAGAATGAAATGGAGATCGGCAGCGACATCAAGGATCAGATGAGACAGAAGCGCGTAGAGCTCAGCAATGAGATGCAGGAATGTCTTGATCCTGAGGATGAGGAATACGTATCGCTGACGAAGGTTATCCAAGAGCACTTCGCCAAGAAGAAGTTCGAGGTTAGCGGCATGGCCGAAGCCAAGGAAGAGATAGGATTTATGGATTCGTGTATGGAGCGTATCCGCAAGATCAATCGTGAGAACGCCAACCTTCAGGCAAAATACCGTGGCGACAGCAAGTATGTGCGTGTTCATAAGAAGATACGCCGCTATGAGCAGAAGCATGAGGCGACGCTACTGTCTGAAAAGGAAGTTCGCCAGTGCGAAGCCCTGAATCGTATCAAGGATGCCATCGATGTGCTCATCAATAATCGTCGCGAACTGATCTTCAATGAGGCTGACTTCAATGCCCAGGTCATTGGCGCAGTCGCCAAGTGTCTGCATGAGATAGAGTTAAAAGCCAAGCCCGATGATCGCCGCTACGTCGCAGGCGTCCTCGCTGGTGAATATTTAAGGGAATTTAATGTGATAAAGTAGGATGAAAGAATATGATTTACCTGTTGGATGGAAATATGTTTCACTTGCAGATATTGCTAATGTGATAAACGGAGTTAGTTTCAAGCCAAATGATATAAAAAAAGAAGGCATTAGGATACTTAGAAGTGGCAACATTCAAAGTGGCTATCTTGTATTAAAAGATGATGATGTCTTTCTTGATAATACTTATTACAATAGGGACAATACTCTTCAATACCTGGATAATTGCATTACTGCATCTACGGGAAGTATTGACGTCTTAGGGAAATGCGGAACTGTATTCGAAGAAATAAATAATTGTCAAATTGGAGCTTTCATGAGATTGGTTCGTTCTAAATCAAAAGATGATGCCCTTTATATTTCATTTATTCTCCACTCCCCCTTATATTACCAATATATTCGACGATTGTCAAAAAATGGCACAAGTATAAACAATATAAATAATAGTCATCTTGAAGAGTTTAAATTTCCTCTTCCTCCTAAAAACGTAAAAGAGGAAATTTCTAAATGGTATTATTCATTAGAAAAAAAAATTGCCCTCAATACTCGAATGAATGCAGAGTTGGAGGCAATGGCAAAGCAACTTTACGACTACTGGTTTGTTCAGTTTGACTTCCCAGATGAAAACGGCAAGCCATACAAATCCTCCGGTGGTAAAATGGTCTATAATCCTACCCTCAAGCGCGAAATCCCCGAAGGCTGGGAAGCTTGCACATTAGGAGATTTTTGTGATTTGTACCAGCCGAAAACTATTGGTACTGATGAAATGAGCAAAAATGGTAAATACCATGTTTATGGGGCAAATGGGTTAATAGGCTTTTACGATAAATATAATCATGAAAAAAGTGAAATCGTAATGGCATGCCGTGGTAATAGTTGTGGAGCAATAAATAGAACAATGCCTTTCTCATGGATTACTGGCAATGCTATGGTTTTGTCTGTTAAAGACAAGAGTATAAGCAATGAATTTATTTCTCAATGTACTAACTATATGAATATAAAAGGTGCAATAACCGGTTCTGGACAACCTCAATTAACAAGAGAAAACCTTGCTCCCTTATTAATGATTTATCCACTACAAAATATTCTTAAACAATTTTCAAAGAAAGTTACCCCAATAATAGAGCATCGATTACACATCCAAAAAACAAACGAATACCTCACCCACCTCCGCGACTCTCTTCTCCCGATGTTGATGAACGGACAAGTAACTGTTGAACAAGAATGATATTTGAAGATATAAAAAAACGATCTATGGATCTGGGAGCTATTATAGCATTCCTGGAACTTGAAATAGATAACGACAAAAAGCGGATTTCCAACCAAGAAGGTAACAAAAGCTTTTTTGGTACTGTTTTTTTCGGCATCTACGAAAGTCGAATTCCGATTGCTGAAGAATGCAAGGAAAAGCTCACGATAGTAAAAGCCTTCATAGAAAAGTTTGATTCAGACAGTTTTCAAGAAGCCAAGATAGGTGACTATAAACCTAGAAGACTTACCTCTCATCTTGATATTCTGAAATATCGGACAGAAATTACAAAAACCAAAAAAGCAATAGAACCTCTTTTGTTTATCTCAAAAGCGAAAGGTGACATAGAGCGACAGAAAAAGTGCGAAGAATGTCTGGATCATTTGAGGCATGTATATTCAGCATTGGCAAAGATAAAAAACTAAGATATGATTGAAATCTGGAATACGTTTTGCGAAGACATAAGCAAAAATAAAAGCGTGAAAGAAATGGTATTCGAAAAGGATATCGTTAAGAGTTTCCTTCAGGAGCTGGGATGGTCGCGATATAAGCACAACCTAAAAGAACAGTTGGGCTTATATAAGGGTAAGTGGAGACCAGATTTTGTGTTCTATCTGAATAATGATGAGGAAAACAAGGAAATCATTCTGGAGTTAAAGAAACCTGATCATAAGCAACGCAAGGCAGATATAGAGCAAATAGAAGCCTATATGAAACTGACGGATTGTCGTTTTGGTCTCTATTTCGGAGAGAAACTAGAGGTGTTCTATTTGATGGTTACTGGTGGTTGCCGTTACCAATTCTCCAAAACACGATTTTAGTCGCTGTAAATCAGTTATTTATAAATTCTTGTCTCGTGATACAAAATCAGCG
>CACYXI010000204.1 GCA_902778265.1 uncultured Bacteroidales bacterium
AGCCCTAACGGACTGCCCTATTAGGTATCGCTCCTTGGCTTTCCCTTCGGCCGCCGACCTCTTCGACGTTCAGAGCTCTTTCAACCACATGATAGTCAACAATATACAACTGAATAAATTCATCGAACTCACGTTAAATTATATCCCGAATATTCATTTTGAATATTCGGGATAAATCTTAATAGCCTTATTTGCCGATAGCCTTAATAAGTTGCTCGCAGATGCTCTTCATACCGCTGATAGAAGGGTGACCGTTCTGCTTCTCGATGTCATGAAGCTCGATGAGAGGAACGTTATAGTGCTTGCAAACCTCACGGCAAGACTCGTTGATCTCTTCCCTTAGCTCTGAATTAAGGAGGGCATATACCTTAGCCTTTGGGTACTTTTTCTGAAGATTAACCAGAAGGCAAGCTAAAGCAGGACGGAAAGCCTTGCAGTCGTCTGTTGTCCAGTCGGCATACTTGTATTCACCGATAGGAGAACGTGCCCATGCATCGTTAGTGCCGCCAAAGACGAAGATGATGTCAGGATTGCCAAGAAGTTCGTAACGGGCGTTGAAAGAGTTGGCGGTAGCATCCATACCTCCGTAACCAGTATTACAAATGGTAGTGCCACCCCATGAGTTGTTCTTCTCCAGCTCATAACCCATAGCCTTGATATAGAGGCTCCACCATGTCTGTTCAACTTTGGTAACATCGTTTTTGTCGTTTGGATAGAATGGTGCATATCCTTCAGGATTCATGCCCTGGAATGTGGAATACGAGTCGCCAAGAATCGAAACTTTCTTTGTCTGTGCAGAGACAAAGATGGCAAATGCCATCATCGCAACTAATGTAAATATTTTTTTCATTTGTAGAATAAAGTTGGATTTCATCCTATCATTTCTTGCCAAGGCAATGATTAAGCAAGCTTGTCATTGCTCTTTTGGCTTAATGAAATGGTTGTTATTAAATCGACCACAAAGATAATCTTTATTTTTATAAAAAACAAATCTTTGAACCCTATTGACATTTTTTATATGTTTTTATCCCATAATTCTGTAGATAAATGGTGATTAAAACCCGAACTTTAGAGATAGAGGAAAGAGTTTTTCCTGCTTTTGTCTTCATTTTTTCGCTTTTCTCTATTTTTTTCTGCCTTTATTGCTTTTCTTTCCGTTTTTTTATGTATTTTTGCAAAAGAATATTAAAATAACTCAAAATTGCGCAAGGGAGGAAAACCTGCGTAAAACGGGCTGCAAGCCCAAAAGCCCATAGCCCAGGGCATCGCCCTGGGTATATGGACGTTGCGAATTTCGCCCTGTAAGGGCAAAAGCATTAGTCGGATGAAGGGCTTTTGCCCTTACAGGGCGAACCGTTCGGCGCATTAACCACAGGGCGATGCCCTGGGCTGGGTGCTTCTGGCCTTACAGGCCGTTTCCCCTTCGGTGGCTGACCTCTTCGAGGTTCAGCCCGTCATTGTAGAATTGCGAAATATAAACAATTAAATAATCAACTATAAATTAACTAACTATCATCCTTTCGCACTCCGGCTCCCTCTCTACGGGAGAGGGCGGGGGGAGAGGCCACTATTATGAAAAAACAACTGCTAACCATCGCTATGGCATTGAGCATCGTCCCTGCCACAGCACAGGAGAAAGTTTCGTTTCTCTTCACATATTTTACTGGTAATGCTCCTGAACAGGAGCAGATTTGCTATGCCCTGAGTGACGACGGCTATAACTATACGCTGCTGAATCAGGGATTGCCTGTCATTAAGTCGGACTCCATTGCCTATACGCAATGTGTGCGTGACCCACATATACTACGCGCAGAGGACGGCAAGACGTTCTACATGGTGGTGACGGATATGAAGTCGAACCTCGGATGGGCAAGTAATCGTGGCATCGTGCTGATGAAGTCAACAGACTTGATCCATTGGACGCACTCGGCCATCAACTTCCCTACGAAGTATCCGAAGCTGTGGAAGAATGTGACGCGCGTGTGGGCTCCAGAGACTATCTACGACCATAAGACGGGTAAGTACATGGTGTTCTACTCGCTGCTGACGAATGACGGCAAGTGCAGTTACGACAAGATTTTCTATTCTTACGTGAACAAGGACTTCACCGACCTTGAGGGAGAGCCTGTGTATATGTTTGACAGCGGTTCGGCTACTATCGACGGCGACATAGTGTATAACGATGCCGACCAACTCTATCATCTCTTCTATAAGAGTGAGGCTCACGGCGGTATCTTCCAGGCTACGGCAAAGCAGCTCACAGCAGAGCCGGGCAAGCCTAACGGCTCTCAATGGACGAAGATTGACGGTCATGTGGAGGTATGCAAGAAGGCTGTTGAGGGTGTTGGCGTGTGTAAGAGCCTTGACGGAAAGTCGTGGGTGGTAATGTACGACTGCTATGGTGCAGGTCACTATCAGTTCTGTAAGTCTGCCGACCTCAAGACCTTTGAGTGGGTGGCTGATACCAAGACTCACGGACAGTTCACTCCTCGCCACGGAACAATCATGCCTATCACTCAGGAGGAGAAAGACCGACTGATTGCGAAGTGGGGAGCAGGGAAGAACCCTATCCTACCCGATTTCCACGCTGACCCAGAGGTGCTTTACTCTAACCTCACGAAGAAATACTATATCTATTCTACAACAGACGGAACTCCGGGCTGGGGCGGCTATGACTTCAACGTGTTCTCTTGCGAGGCAGATGCGAAGAATCCGGGCAAGGACTTGTGCAATCCTGCATCGTGGAAGGACGAGGGTAAGATGCTGAACGTGAAGGGTGATCAGGTGGCTTGGGCTAACGGAAACGCTTGGGCACCATGTATCATAGAGCGTAAGCAGAAGGATGGATATAAGTACTATTTCTATTTCTCAGCTCATAACCCAAAGAGCAACCGCAAGGAGATTGGTTGTGCGGTAAGTGATAGTCCTACAGGGCCTTTCGTCGATTGCGGGCATCCTGTGATTACGGATGCAGACCGTCCTGCGGATGCAAAGGGAGGTCAGGCTATTGACGTGGATGTGTTCTACGACCAAGCCACGAAGAAGTATTACCTCTACTGGGGCAATGGCTTCATGGCAGGTGCGGAGCTTAACGACGATATGACGAGCATAAAGCAGGAGACGAAGGTGAATCTCACTCCGCAGGGTGGCACTCTGAAGGATTACGCCTATCGTGAGGGTGCATACGTCTTCAAGCGCAAGGGCACATACTATTTCCTCTGGTCAGTAGACGACACAGGCGCGGACAACTATCACGTTGCCTACGGCACGTCGAAGTCGCCTCTCGGTCCTATCACGGTGGCAAAAGAGCCAATCGTGATTCAGCAGGATCCTTCGCAGGAGATCTACGGCACGGCGCATAACTCCGTGCTTCAGATTCCGGGCAAGGATGAGTGGTACATCGTTTATCACCGCATAAACAATAACTTCCGCGAGCGTCAGCTATCGCCTGGCACACATCGACAGGTGTGCATAGATAGGATGACGTTTGATAAGAGTGGGAAGATAGAAAAGGTTAAACCGACAAGGTAAAGAAACAGAGGCCTCTCCCCCCGCCCTGACACATACTCCGATGTTATCAACATCGGACTTCCCCCGTAGGGAGGGAGCCGGAATGCGCAAGGAATTTACTATTTACAGATTTACTAATTACGATTTATGTACTATTTGGCTGATGTACTATTTTCGTCAATCAATGGTGGAATGGTAATAGAGTTAATTTATAAAATAGTAAACAAATTGAAGTTCTGGAATTGCCTGGAAGGCAACACTATGAGGACTCCACGTAGTGCCTGACCATAGGGAAGAACCGAGGTGCATACTCGACGAAGGAGAGGATGCCCTCGGATAGAAAATAGTAGATATCCTTTATCAGCCTGGAAGGCTGTACCTGATTTGACCTCTCGCGATGTACTGCCCTCCAGGCAGTATAAAGATTATGGAGTTAATCCCCGCACATCCTCGTTTCACTCGTATGTACGGGGTTACTAATAGTATTGCCTTCCAGGCAATTTCCAACTTGAGGAACTTGAATAAATAGTAAATAGTTAAATAGTAAATATCGATTATGTTCAATAAATTATCCATAATAATAGCCCTTTCACTACTTTCTGTAGCGAATAGCCATGCGACTTCCGGCTCCCTCTCTACGGGAGAGGGCGGGGGGAGAGGCCGCAATTCCATTGTTTCCGTTTCTCAGGTTTCGCAGAGCATCACCCTGACCGACAACGTGGATTATGTCATCACGGATGCGACTCCGTTCACTACGACGGGTAGCGTGAACATACAGAACACGGATCATGCGGTAGTAATCATAAAGAGCATAAAGCCGAGTAAGGTTATCTCTTCATGGCTCAAGACACACGTATATATCAACGGAGAGCAGGCTATAAACGGCACTAACTGTCAGGTGAAAATGTATGCAAGCGGTGCTATAATATTGCCTTACGCAAAGAACATAAAGCCGCTCACGGTATATTCAGAGCAGAACTTCGGTGGCGAGTCGTGCAATGACTTCGGACTGGAGAACAGCGACGGATATATGAACACGCTGACGGATGCGAAGCTCAACAATAAGATTCGCTCTTTTAAGCTGAAGCGCGGATATATGGTTACGTTCTCCACCCGAAAGGAGGGACGCGGTTATAGCCGTTGCTTCATTGCCGACAAGGAAGACCTCGAAATAAGCACCCTGCCAGCCATTCTCGACAAGACGATAAGCTCATACCGCGTATTCGTGTGGCAGAATGCGAAGAAGGCTGGTCTGGCAAGCGATACACGCAAGGAAGCAAATGCAGCCGTAAACTCCTCTTGGTGCTACACATGGGGCGTGGGCGAGAATATGCTCCCTGACTTCGAGTGCGTGCCAAACCATATCAAGGAAGACTGGCCTACATCGAGAGAGTGCGGTCGTGTGACATATTCTTGCCACATGAAGACCAATAACGAGCCAGGCAACTCAGCCGACGATACCCCACAGGATGTGGCCACCGTGCTTGCCAACTGGGAGAACCTGATGCGCACGGGTATGCGCCTATGCTCTGAGTCTTCGCACGACGGAAGCATGGGGCATCTGAAGGCGTTCATCGACTCTATCGACGCACGCGGATGGCGATGCGACCTCCTCGACCTGCATTGCTACTGGCCTACAGATAAGTTCAATAACCTCAACTGGTACAGCAGCTATTACGGCAACGGACGTCCTATCTGGATTTCAGAATGGGTTTGGGGTGCAAGCTGGAGTAATAACGGTGCGTTTGCTGTAAGCAACCGCGATGACTACAAGGGCAACTGGCAG
>CACYXI010000205.1 GCA_902778265.1 uncultured Bacteroidales bacterium
ACCTTGGTCGTTGCAAAATTGAATTTATATGACTCGTCAAACTCGGTCTCACCCTTCTTGATACGTGCCATACCAGAGTTGAGTGTTGGGATGTAGCCGAATGAACCTGTGCAGTTGATGTAGATATCACCTTTCTCGTCCTCAAAGATAGACTGGTTGTCGATAGGGCGAGTAGGGCCGCAGAGGTTGAGGGAGGTGTTGCGTATCTTCTTTATGAACTTATCGTCAGATACATTGTAGAGAGCCATTTCCAAAGCGTTCTCCTGAGGCATCCATTGTGCGTTATACTGTTCCAGACCAACATAGAGAATGCCATCGCGGATGTAGAGAGCACCAGGAAATGCAGAAACGCCTTCGTTGCTGAGACTTGTGAGGTCGATGCGTGAAATCTCCTTCATTGTCTTAGGGTTGAAGGTGATGATGAGGTTAAGGCTCTGACAACAAACGTATGCCTTCTCTGTGTTTGCCTCTACAACGATAGCCGCACTTGAGTTGGCAGGAAGAGTCATAGACCCCTTGAGTTCCAGTTCGTTCTTGTCGTTGAGGATATAACGCTTGAGTTTCATCTCTGTACCTCCCATATAGTCAGGGAATACATAGATGTTACCGCTTTTGCAGACGCATGGGTAAGAGCCGAAGCCGAGAGGCAGGGCATTGGCATTGGTGTAGTTCACGCCATCGCCCAACTTGCCTACAGCCTGAAGATAGCCACTACCGCTATCGCCTGCTGGGTTAGTTACTGTGGTAGAGAACAGGATTCTACCGTTTGTTGATGTTCCTGGTTCTACTGCTGGATCATCGTCGCTGTCGCAGGCTGTAAAGCATACTGTTAATGCCATTGCCATAATGCCTAACCAAGCCTTTCCGGATGGAAGGATGTTTGAAAGTTTCTTTTGCATGTTTATTTATTGTTTTGTTATTGATTTCGTTTCGCCTTCCGGCTCCCTCCCTACGGGGGAAGTCCGATGTTGATAACATCGGAGTATGTGTCAGGGCGGGGGGAGAGGCCGTTTACTTCATTATATACTTCACCTTAACCGCTACATTCCTTCCAGGCAGTGGGCGGTTCAAGTCTGAATATACAACCCTGTCCGTAAGGTTCTTTAGCTTGAAAGAAAGAGTCCAGCGGTTGTTGCCGAAGCTATGCTCTACGCCAGTATCAAAAGTGAGTGATGTAGGGATTTTACGATCCTGATACTTACTCATCTCAAAGTCATAGAAATACTCGTGGATGTATGAGGCATCGAGGAGGAAACGGCTGTTCTGCTCCTTGCCTCCGAAGAGATTCTCCTTGTGAAGCTCAATGCCGAAGTTGGCAAGGAAGTAAGGGATGTTAGGCATACGCTTGTCGTATGTAGGATTTGCAGCCGTTGAGCCTACCTCATGCTTGCGCTTGTCGCGGAGATCCTGATAGGTGCTATTTACATAGCAATAAAGGAATGACGTTACATCGCCCTTGATGTCAATCTCCGCTCCCTTGGTAACGACCTTTCCGAAGTTGGCATAGCGAGCCATAGATGGAATCATGTCAGCCTGATAGCGAATCATATCGTCGAGCTGATTGAGGAAATAGTTTGCCTCTATCTCAATAAAGCCATACGAATTGGTGTGGTGATAGATAAATCCACCTGTCAATCCCTTGCATCGCTCTGGCTCAAGATTGGTTGCAGGAAGTATAGAATAGCCGTTGCCCGTAAGTTCCTCGGCTGTAGGGATGCGAACCTCAGAGCTAACCGCAATCTTAGCCATAATGTCATTGGTTATCTTATATCGCATAGCCTCGCTAATGCCCCAGTAGTTGCGGTTCAGACTTACATCTTTCGGTTCGTTTATGCGGGTATATTCAAGCACCTTTGTGTCAGAACTATAGTTGAAGTTCTTGAGAGTCGTGGCACTCATGAACTTTCCGTTGAACAGGGTAAGGTCGTATGAGAAACCTGTAGTGAAACTGCTCATGTGGCTTGGGAAGTTTGTCTGATAGCCGAAACTCTTATCCATAAGCTCGTTCTCTGGCTTCTGCCTTGTATGGGTGGCATAGAGGTTGATGTTGAATGAATGATGCTCATTTAGCAGATAGTTAAGATTGAGCTTGCCAACATAGTCGTGAGTGCGGTTGTCAGAGTCAGAAGCATCGTTGCCCTGTTCTCCTCCATAGATCGTAACAGGGGTATATCTGTTGCCATCCCAGTCATAGCGTGACATTGCCTTGTCGCATAAACCATTCTTGCCATAGCTGAAGCATCCGTCAAAATCGAGGTCGAGACCGTCAACAAGGAAGTTGTCACGCTTGAGGGTGAGGGCTGCTATTCCTGACATTCCGTGATTGTAGGCCTCGCGGATGTCGCTGTCAATACCCTGAATCTCAGCTCTCGTAGCCAAGAACACAAGTTCGAGCTTAGCCTCGTCGAAATACCATTTCGTGGCTTTTATCGACCCTCCGAGCATCGCCTTCTTGAACTGGTCGTGATCACGCTCTACTACGCGGTTGTCAAGATTCTGAAGATGCATCTTATAGCTGTTGTCCGAATATGTCAGACAGCCTCCAAATCCGAATTGCAAGCCGGAATTGTTATCTGTTCTCTTGAATGCAAAGTTCAGTTTGTGGGTGTTGAAAGATGCAATCTCATAGCTTGCATCCAGATATACAGGTGGATATTCCTTTGTCACTACATTCACGGCACCACCTAAGGCAGAGCCTCCAAAACGATATGGCACTATACCTTTATATACCTCTATGCGCTCAATCATATCTGTAGGGATGTCATTAAGCGAGACATAGTCGCTTAGCTGACCTATGGCAGCCTCGTCAATATAAACTCCCATTCGTTTTCCTTCAAGACCGCGCACGGATATTCGTGAGGCACTACCCACGCCTCCGGTACTTCTTATCGCAATACCAGCGGTTCGTGCAAGTGCATCGTTAATACTTGTTGTTGTTCCTTCCAACTGTCGTTTCCCCAATACCGTCACAGGCATAGCAGCTTCACGCATCTTTCGGATTTCGTTATGGGCAACAACGGTCACACCGTCCAAATCCTTCTTGAAAACGTAATTGGTATCAGCCTTTTCGCTATTCTGAGCCGATACATTCATTGCAACCATTAAGGCTGAAAATACAATCTTATACTTCATATATAAATATTTTAAATGAAAAGTGAAAAATGAAAAATACAAGTTACCTTTTCTAACTTCAAAGTGTAATCTGTATTTTATAATTTTTCATTATTCATTTTTCATTTATTAATTTGGCTGCAAAATTACTCATTTTTGTTTTTCCCCGCAATACCTAAAAAAAAGTATTATTATGTCTGTTTTGCTATCTCGTCATAGCAATATTTAGGTAATTTTATGGCAGATTATCATTTTTTTACGAAAAAGATTGCTTTATTGCTCAAAAATATTTATCTTTGACATCGCATTCATGCACATACATTTATTTCTATTCACTTAAACACCTTAGTACGCTATGGATTCAAGAAGGGCTTTATTCAAGTTGGTTGACGCATTCAGAATCTCTCCGTTTCTGCGTCTTGCCTTGTCGTTTGTAGTATCATTGGTTGCTGCATTGATAGTTGCCTCGCTTTTTACTTCGTGCGAGAAGGCAATATTGAATGCGGATGATATTGATGATACTGAGGTTGCTGACAAGGATATGGGTGAACTGTATGTCACCTGCTCTTTCTCTCAGACTCAGAGCGAGATTACTCGTGCTTCGTCCGTGCCTCTGTCAGATTGTGCGAGTAGGGTGCAGTATGTTATTATGAATGGCGAAACGATAGTGCATAACTCTGAGCAGATAAATGGTGGAGGCGGTTCGTTCGGTACGCTATCTGTTAATCTTGAGCCTGGCACGTATCGCCTTATGATATTTGCTCACAATGAGAAAAGCGGCAATCCTATCTCAGTAGGTACGGATGGCAGTATTCAAGGTTATAACAATCGTGCGACAGATAGTTTCAGTTGTAGCACGGAGGTGGTGATTACGAAGAATAAGCGTAAGGCGGTGAGTTGTAAGCTGACTCGTTGCGTGGCTTTCGTTACTTTTACCTCTACCGACGAGATTCCTTCGGATGTGTCAAAGTTCAGAATCTCGTTGATAGGTGTAAGTTCGAAGTATGACCTGAGAAATGAGATTGGTGGTGCTACTACAACATACACTACTGCGATGGTGGGCATAAACAACTGGAAAACGAGTGCCGGTGTTATGTCGGATGTGAATAGTTATGTATTTCTACCTGCCGTAGAGTCGGTTATTGATGCGAAGTTTGAGTTCTTTAATTCTTCCGATGAACTTGTTCTTACAAGGAATATCGAAGGCATTCAGATGAGAATAAATGCAAAGACTACGGTAACGGGTAGTTTCTTCCAGTCGGATGGTATGGATGCCAACATCATGGTAGATCCAGACTGGGGTACAGGAATTAATATGGAGATTTAGGTTTAGTGTAAGTATAAGTGTATGGATAGTCTGACCATATAATGGTCAACTGTCAATTTGCCGCTTGTGGAATCCATTACGGAAACCATAAGCGGCTTTATTTAGCGCAAAAAAATGCCGCCTATGGAAAGATCCATAAACGGCATTACTATCTACATTAATCTTTACACTTTACTCTTTACTCTATTAACGAATGTCAATCACCGGAATATTATCCTTGTCGTTATAGTAGAGATTCTCGCCTGCCATACCCCAGATGAAGGTGTAGTAGTAGGTGCCGGCTGCTGCGTGCATTGACCACTCCGGACTCATGATTGCCTGTTCGTTGTGAAGCCATACGGCACGGCTCTCCTGTGGCTCTCCCATTACGTGTGAGATGGTCTGTCCTTCTGGTAGGTTGAAGTAATAGTATGCCTCGATGCGTCGGCCGTGTGTGTGAGGAGGCATGGTGTTCCATACGGCACCTGGGTTGAGCTGTGTGAGACCGAGCTGAAGCTGACATGGGCCTTCTTCGAGTACGTCGTTTACGATGAGCTTATACACCGTGCGTGAGTTGGCTTCCTCAACAGAGCCTACAGGTCCCCATACGGCAGCCTTGAGAGAGCCCTTGCGACCGTCGAGGGTGATCCACTGTGTCTTGTAGTGCTGATGTGCGGTAGCGGAGTTGAGATAGAACTTAGCAGGGTTCTTAGGATCCTTTGAACGGAACTCAACAGACTTGTTCTCATCTATGGACTTGCCATTCTTGTCCTTGCCTATGTGTCCGCGTCCGATATAGAGAGCCTCCTTTGGCTGTAGTGGGTACTCCTTGCCATCGACGATGACAACGCCGTCGCCAAGT
>CACYXI010000206.1 GCA_902778265.1 uncultured Bacteroidales bacterium
GAAGGGGATAAGGGATATACCCTTCTTTTTCTATAGATGTATTACCGTCTTTGGTTAGGCAGCGGCATCCGCCCGCCACGGACAATCCCCCTTGGGCCGGATTTAAGCCTTCTCGTGTCTTGCATGAAGAACTTACACAGGAGTATGATGTATATGAAAATCAGGTTTTTATCTCTCTTATACAAAAGATATTACTCTACCTTTCTTCCCGAATAGTATCACTTGAAAATATTAAGGCATACCAAGACCAGATGGAAGAATGTCTTAATAACCAAAAATATGAAAGAGGCTGGTGGAAGAAAAACGCAAGAGAAATGACTCTCTTTGGTTGCGAAGAAAATAAAGAGCTTTTCAATATGTCTGATTCTAATTCAGAAGAGACTAATGACGAGAAGCGAAAAGAGAATGCCAAAAATATTACAGAGACAAGTGATCAACTGCGAAGTGTACAAAGAGTTTTACGAAAGATACTTTCATCTGACTTAGCTCACGAAGTAAACTCTCGCGCAGCTGCATCCGTCGTATATCACGATACAAATGTTCTCAATGACCACAAACACTATAGGTATGTAAAGAAGTTGTGGTTTGAACTTAGCAGAGTCTCGGAAAAGAAATTGTCTGAGAAAGAAAAGTACAATAAGGAACAAGATGTAATAAAGGGCATGCGTGCATACGCAAGGTCTTTGATAGTCTATGTTGTATCAGAAAATTTTCACTATAAAATAACAGGTTCGTCTAAAGCATGGATAGCAACGAATGATTATTTTCCCAAGATTAAGTTTTCTTTATTGCCTGATGAGTCAATGGAGATTAACATTGGAGGGATCAAAAAGCGTATTGTCATTGTATATGGGAATTGCTCATATAAAGCACCCCACAATACTGAAATATGGGGACTGACCATGAGCAAATCTCCATCTTCCTGCTTAAAGACATCACCTTATGATGTAGAGTCAATAGAGCGGGTAGGGAAAGCAATTAGGCAAATCATTCTTAGGGTTATCACCACCAACCTTGTGCAAAAGTATGATTTACCAACAATTATACTGCCTTATTTTTATTCTATCTCTTTGCCAATGCTAGATCATGATGAGAGATACTATTGGTTCAAAGGAATATCTTCCAATAAGATTGATGCTGTAAAAGTGAATAAACAGTTAGGAAAAGATGCATCTTTCTTAAAAGAGAATTACCGAAGGAAAAAGGAGATTAATGATACTATAGCCGATTTGATTTTAAGAATCAATAACCAAATAGATTCATTGCAGGATATGAGGTCTCTTGTTGATCAGTCAGTACACGTGTTCTCATACAAGGATGTGCCGTTTACATATATGCATTGCAATGATGGATTTACATTGATTCAATCGAATGGATATATAACTCTTAAAAACATTGAAGAGCATTATTCTTCTCTTACAGAGGAAGATTGGGGTATGGATTATATATCGATAAAAAATCTCGTCCCGTCCGCATAGCGTGAACACATAGTTCTTAACTTTGTGCCATAAGAAAATAATTATCCGGAAAAGGCATCAGATTAATACAATTTTCGTACCTTTGTACGGACAAGGACAATGCGCATGGTTGAAGTTGGAAATATAGTGGGCAATCTACTGAAGACTGAGGCGGTCGAGATTACGAAGATACGTAAGCTCGGAGCCAATTATTCACTCAAGTACACAGGAGTGAATAGCCATAAATCTGCGTCAAAGATTCTTAGTCCAGAACAGTTTGATAGTCTTAATGTTATTGCTTCCGACGGCGAGTTCAACTTTAAGGGCAACCCGGAGAAATTCATACTCTACTCCGAAGCAGAGCGCATCAGTTCTGCCTATCAGTTTGACCCCCTTTATGCCATCAACTGTAGCGTGGTAGACGCGCTGCCTCATCAGGTTGAGGCCGTTTACAAGTATTTGCTTCCACAACCACGCATCCGTTTCTTGCTTGCCGATGATACCGGTGCTGGAAAAACTATCATGACAGGTCTTCTTCTGAAAGAGCTTCTCATGCGTGGCATCGTAAAGCGCATCCTCATCGTCACTCCAGGCGGACTTACCAAGCAATGGCAGGAGGACGAGATGGGGGTGAAGTTCAACCTGAGCTTCAAACTTGTCAACCGTTCTGTATTTTCTTCAGAGCCATCGGTGTTCCAGGACTCCGACCGCATCGTTACGTCTATCGACTTTGTCAGTCGTGATGATGTCATGCAAGTGTTATCAAAGACTTCATGGGACATCATCATCTTTGATGAAGCCCATAAGCTATCAGCTTACGAATACGGCGACAAAGTGTATAAATCACGTCGCTACGAAGTTGCTTACATGCTTTCCAAGCAGTGTGAGCATATTCTTTTGTTGACAGCAACTCCACACAGAGGCCGCAAGGACACATTTAAGCGTTTGCTCCAGCTTCTTGATGAGGATATATTCGCAACCGATGACTTGGCTTCCGATAGAGTAAAAGAGCTCAGTCATGATGGAGTCAACAAATTTTTCATCCGCCGGTTGAAGGAAGATATGCGCGACTGGAACGGCAAGCCGCTCTATAAGAAACGCTTTACCAAGACTGTAGCTTATAATCTCACCTTAGATGAGAAACGGCTTTATGATGCCGTCACCGAATATTTGACCAGACAGAAGAGAGAGGCTGCTGATTCAAAAAACATCCATGTGTCTTTGGCTTTACAAGTCATGCAGCGTCGTCTTGTCAGTTCTATCTATGCTATTCGCAACACGCTCCAACGTCGTTGGCTTGCATTGCAAGATCTTGCCGATGCCCTCGACAAGAACCCCTCGTTGTGGAAACAGCGTGTCAAGGTAGATGACGCTGAAGTATCAAGCATCAACGACCTTGATGACCTTGACGATGACGAGCGTGATGACCTCGACAACATCATCAACGACCCGAAGAAGCTGAAACTCTTCACTACAGCAAAGAATCCTTCCGACATAAAGAAGGAAGCTGCGGAAGTAAAAGCTCTCTTCAATATGGCTGATACCCTTTATACTCAACACCGTGAAGAGCAAAAATATATTGAGCTAAAAAAGCTCTTACGTTCTGAAAATGTTGTTGATGGCGAGAAACTCGTTATCTTTACCGAACATAAGGATACGCTGTTTTATCTTCAGGAACGCTTGAAGAACAACGGCTATAACATTGCCGTCATTCACGGCGGCATGTCTGTTGACGAGCGTCGTGAACAACAGTCACGCTTTATGTCGCCGGATGTACAGATTCTCATTGCTACCGATGCTGCCGGTGAGGGCATCAACCTCCAGTTCTCTCGTCTGCTCATCAACTGGGACATTCCTTGGAACCCCAATCGTTTGGAGCAGCGCATGGGACGTATACATCGCTATGGCCAAAAGTCTGATGTCATGGTCTTCAATATGGTAGCTGACAACACCCGTGAAGGCAAGGTACTACGTAAGCTGCTTACCAAGATGGACATTATCCGTGAGCAGCTTGGTGACGACCGGGTGTATGATGTGATACAAGATGTGCTGAAAGGAGTCTCTCTCGACAGTATCATCCAGTCTGTGCTCAACGGTCGTGAAAGCGACCTGGACAGATTTATAGACAAGCCTGACGAGGAACTCCGTGACGACTTTGCCCACTCCATTGAGGAACAAAACAGAACTATTGCTCACTCCAAGGTAGACTACACCGATGCAATGCGTCTGAAAGAGCGTAGCGATGAGCGTCGCTTACAACCGATATACATCCGCCAATTCTTTGAGCGGGCTTTCTGCTATCTCGGAGGAACATACACCGACCTGGGCGATGGCATATTCCGTATAGACAGAGTGCCCGACGTCTTGATAAAAAAACTGAAAGACGAGTACAACATCTATGCGGAAACCCTCGAGCATCTGCTGTTCTTCTTTGACAAGCACCGCTACCTTGATTATCAGAGTCGCAATGCACTCTATGGTCATGCCCATTACATCAATCCCGGCAATCCGCTTTTCGATGCATTGGTGTCTGTTGTGCTTGATGGCTTTCGTGAGGAAATGCTGAAAGGCACAGTACTCGTTTCCCCAGAGGACAGCAGGCCTTATTTCGCTTTCTTCATCCGCAACCGTATAGAGGACAATCGTGCCACAAGCCAAGGCACATCAAACATTGCTTCTGAGATTCTTTCTCTCGTTTGTCAAAGGGGAGATGGTTCTTTCGTAGAGACATCACCAGCAAAATTGTTGGATCTTTGTCCACCAACAAGTTTCGCAAAAACCATTACTCCTCCTGACGTAATCGACGAGGACGATGTAGTGGAGTGGGCATACGAGAATGAGACTGAGCCTCTGCTTGAAAAGACTCAGAAGACTGTCACTGAGGATACTGAAAATCGACGTAAATACCTCAACGATGCCTTCACTCAGACCATCATGGATATACAAAACACCATTAATGAGTTGCAAGGCAAATCTCTTACTTCCGACGATGAAAAAGTCCAACAGAAGCTTCTGGCAAAAGAGCTTCGTTACAATGCGCTAAAAAAGCGTAAGCAAGAGCGTATGCAAGAGCTGGAACACGCAGTCGAGCTCAATGCCGTAGAACCGGAAGTCTTAGGCTGTGCATACGTCGTGCCCCTTAGTCAGGTTGAATACCAGCAGCACTATGGCATGAGTCGTGATGATGAAGTGGAAGCAATCGCTATGAAGGTAGCCATGAACTTTGAACGCAGCGAAGGTCGCAAACCGGATGACGTTTCTGCCGAGAATGTTGGCTATGACGTGCGGAGCATGGATACCGAAGGACAGAAGCGATACATCGAGGTCAAGGGCAGAACCATGACCGATGGCGTAATGCTTTCAGAGAATGAGAAGAACCGTCTTGCGCAACTTGGCAGACGCGCATGGCTCTACATCGTCACCAACTGCAAGAGCAAACCTCAATTGCACATTATCAACGACCCTGCCAACCGCATGAGCTTCGAGCAGAAGACCACAGGCATACAGTTCTATCTACCCTTACAGGAATGGCAAGCAAGAATAGAAGCCGATAAGTCTGCTAATGGCGGCGAAATAAAGGGGTGAAAGCAACGTATCGACGGGGTGACAACACCTTTGCCATGAGGAGAAATGACGTGTACTGAATAAGTTGACACTTTAGAAATTCAAAAAAGTGTATCAGTATGCGTAATCATAGAAACATGACGGATGAGCAAAGACTCTCATTGTT
>CACYXI010000207.1 GCA_902778265.1 uncultured Bacteroidales bacterium
TAGCATCTAAATTGAAGAGAGCCACTTATCATGGTGACAAATGGCTCTTACTCTGAAATAAGATTCTCAGAATTTCTGAGGAGTGCCATTTCACTACAGGAAGAAGCGCTGGAATTCGCTTTCAAAGTTGGGGGTGAGGATGTTCTGACCGATGGCTTCACGGATCTCCTGCACAGTCCAGAAACGGCCACCGTCAAGCTCGTCGGCAGAAGGGCACACGGGACCGTCGTAGATAGTCTTGTGAACATAGACAAGCTCACTCTCCCTCTGGCTGTTGAATACATACTTCCCGACAGACTCCGGCTCGAAGTCCAGAATACCGAGTTCCTCACCCACCTCACGCTGCAAGGCCTGCTCGGGCGTCTCGCCGTAGTCGATATGTCCGCCAACGGAAGTGTCCCACTTGCCAGGCTGGATATCCTTCCACGCCGGACGCTTCTGGAGATAGACCTCACCACGGGAATTGAACACATGCAGATGGACGACGGGATGCAGCAGATGGGATCCGTTGTGACAATCGCCACGGGTAGCCGACCCCGTGACATTTCCCGCCTCATCGACGATAGGAAATATTTCCTGATTATTATCTTTCATATATTCACGAATGAGACATGTCATCGGCAGTTCTTCCTAGATATTCCATATCTCAAATAATTATTGCTATATTTTTTCCGCTCCAATCGTTGAGCGGTCATCCTTTTTCTCTTTGCTTTTATAACGCATGATTTCCTCTTGCTCCAACTCACAAAACCGCTCGTAGTGTTGCGCCATAGCCTCTCTGTCGTATTGCTTCTTCTCCGCTTCGTCATACTTCAGATGCTGCAGGTTAAAGGCTGCAAGCATATCACGCTGATGAGTGTCACCATTCGACAGGGTAACACTACGTTCCTTTAATTCATGTTTCTCAAAGCTGTTATTCGTAAAATCGTATTGGCTGGCTGCATTTTGAGTATCAACTTTTACGACCTCACCACCCAATGACTTCACCTTGTTTTCCAAGATTGTCACAAACATAGCTGGGGCGTGGTTGGCTACCGATTTACCAAAGCGTTTCTTTTTCTGAATTCTACCAGTCTTTTCATTTACTTTGGTCTCTTTGGCTTTTCGTGTCCAACCGCTTATCTGGTTGTTTTCCACGATAAACGTATCGCCCTCTTTTAATAGCGCATTGGCTCTGTTGATATGTTGCTGTTTACGGATGGCAGCCTGCCTGCGTTGCAATTCGGTCATCTCTCGACGCAATGCCTTATAGCGCTTAGAGTCATTCCACGTAAGGCGTACACCCCGTTTGATGGTTCCATCTTCATTGAAATTCCCCGGATTGTTGGCTCTACGGCTACGGTCAATCTTCCTACCTAAGCGTTTTTTCTCTACCTCGATATTGTCGCACTCCGAAGCCAGTTTGTCTATAGAAGCAATGTTTTCACTTGAAACAGCAATAGTAGTAGGTCCTAAGTCTATGCCCACATTGCCTTTACCCAGAGTTCTGCCCTTCTTTGGTTTCTCACCCTCGATGCTCATCTGTAGGTAGTACTTATACCGTCCTCTGACCATTCGGCGCACCACCGTTATCACCTTTACGCTGTCGAAACCACCCTTCAATGCCATCATCTCATAATCGACATGCTTAGGATTGTGCAGAATAGGCAACGTGATGAACTTGGCATTCTTTCCAACCTTGCCATTTAACTTGATAGATAAAGTCATGGTTTCCAGATGCAGTTCCATACCTGAGAACATTTTCTTACCACTTCCGTTTGTCTTCTTCCTGCTACCAAAGATGTTCAATTCACCATATTTCTTGAATGAAATACGTTTGGCATGATAGTCATAGAGCATCTTCTCCCATGCCGCCCAAATGGCAAGTGATAATCTGTCTAAGAGAGTGGATGTAATTCCAAGATCAGCATAAGTGGTGTCCGCATTTACCAACTTTTTTCCCATCTTGCCGACGAAGCCGTTAATACCATACTCATCGAATGTGATATCAAGCAACTCTTTGTTATTTCCATAGACACCATTGATATGGAATGGATGACTTCTGAAGAAATCTCGTTTTTCCTTAAACGTCTTACAAGTCTGATACTCCTTCATCTGTTCAAAGTACCTGTATTGTCTGAGCAACTTCCCCTGCACATAATTGTACAATTGGCGAAGCTGCTCATAGCGCTTGTTGAGTATATCTTCCTGATACTTCTCAATCTGCAAAGGCAATTCCAATACAAATACTTCTTCCATAATTTCATCAGCCTACATTTCCGGGTAACCATCACCGGTTGAATTAGTATCTGGGGTTTACTGCGCCTGTCAACAGCCTACATTTCTGGGTGACCATCACCCAGGACACCTTCACCATCCCCCGCAAGGACCTGTCAACAGCCTACATTTCTGGGTGACCATCACCCTATAGTGCATAATCACCTAGGAATGAAATAAATAGACCATGATTCACATACTCGGAGACTTGCTCTATACTCCCATTCCCGAAGGAACTGACTGTTATTTTTGCATTCCCCATTCTGCAAAATCGTTTGTCGCACCAGCCGCCCACTGGCATTAGCTTAACGTGCGCAAGGCCTGACAACACCTTATTAATTGCAAAGTTACAATTTATTTTTCTGTATCAAGGCAATTCGAGGCATTTTTTATGAATAATTTAGAATAGGTATATTAGGATTCTTGCGAACAGATACCAAGCAGGCACTCGTAGCCCACTGACGGAACTGAGTGGCACGGATTGAGCTGACACGATAGCCCACGCTGATGACAGCATCGAGGTTATAGAATTGAAGCGTACGATTGATATCCCTGTTACCTTCACGCCGAACTACCGAAATTTTCTCGGTAGTCGTCTCCTTCTTCTGTTCCTGGAATACACCTCTGCGCCACGTATTTCGTGGCCCTTATCGACTGATAAGAGGTTACGGATCGAAGAGGAAAGGCCGTAACCTCGTGAGGAGTGAGCCGTAAGTTGACTATGGAGGATTTGCCACCTAACTAGGCAACAAAAAGTCCCAGCCTGGGACTAACATGTTCCCAGCCTGGGAACACCATATTCCCACCTTTGGGACTAAAATCTTCTATTAATACTTGCAATGCTTTCTATTAATACTAGCAATATTTTCTATTAATAGTCGCAAAAAAAGGCTCATCTCCCCCTCTTTTGCTTGAAACCCCTTTAAACACTACGGTTCCACAGAGGGAGAGATAAATGAAATCTCTCCCTTATCTCTCCCTAACCTCTCCCTAACCTCTCCCGCCGCCTAACCAACTGCCTAAACCTCGCATACATCAATTTTATTTCACTTGAGGGAGGGATGAGGGATAGTTGAGGGAGGGATGAAAAACATCTCTCCCTCTCTGCTTTCCCTGTGTTTAATAGGGTTTCAAGCAAAAGAGGGAGAGATGGAGGGAAATTTGATTGCCTACGCTATATAACAACAGGTGCCTGAGCATCTCCACCCGTGCACCTGTCTCTATTATGAAGCGAATCTTGCCAACTATTTGTTCCTAAGTTTGCGACTGCAAAGATAAGCAAAAAAATGCGATTTCCAAGGAATCACGCAATAAATTCACAGAATTTGGTATTAAGGCTTAGAAATTCACGCCGACAGTGGCCATGAGTGCCCCTGTGCGCGAGGTGTCGAAATAGTCGTGGCTGATGTTCGCAAGACCGAAGTCATAGCCCAGTTCCGCATAGAGGAAATCATACTGCACGCCGCAGCCGATCCTGAGTCCGCCGTCGAAGCGGCCAAACCCTTCCTTGTCGAAACTGCTGTATGCCTGACGCTGGCCGAAGTCCTTGATCTTGCCACCCACGCCTACTGCCACATAGCACCCGGCAAAGGGCTGCACGCTGAAATGACCGTCGATGTCGATCTTGTACTTCATCAGAAGCGGCATCTCCAGATAGTCGAGGCTATAAGTGAACTTGGAGCCGTTATAGCGCCCTTCCCCGCCCTTCTCGATGTAGGAAAGTCCCGTCTCCAGATACACGGGCGAACGATAGCCGAGCTGGAAGCCCACGACAGCCCCCACGTTGAGACCCGTCTTCATCGACCCGCCGTTGAGGTACTGGTCGTCGGAGCTGACCGTTGCAAAGGCGGCACCGAGGCGAAGTCCTCCATACACTTCGACGGGACTCGGCGTGCGATAGCTGTTATATCCATGGCGGAGGCTATGGTAATAAGGTCTGCGGTATTGGGCTGAGGCAGACAGCGTGAGCACGAGGCTCATCATGACAATCATCATTCTTTTCATAAGCGCAAATCATTTTAAAAAGTTTCACGCTGCAAAAATACGCTGTCTGCATGGCAAATGAAAGGGATTTCCCCTAATCTTTTTAGGAGAAATCCCTATTGTGATGGGTGATTAAGGACGGGGCTTATTCAGCGGGGACGAGGCCCTTCTCGTTGGCATCGGTATCGACGAGGTAGCAGCGGAAGCTGTTCAGCTGGTGGCGGCCAAGCCAGAGGGCGGTAGAGGCACCACGCAGGGCGATGCTCGTGCCAAGGGGCGTGAAGACACTGGCCACATCGGCACCAAGACCGAGCAGGAAGGCACCGTCGTTGATGTCCTTATACTCTCCCCCATCCTGCTTGATCTGGGGCATCTGCTCGGTGCGCCCGTTCACGAGCGACTCCACAGTCTTCCAATTGTTGGCCTTGTAGTCGGCGTATGTCATACAATACTTGGCACCCTGTGCCATCATCAACAGCGGCATGCAGCCGAGAATCATCATCATAATGGACATAAGAATTATCAAAACTTATGATGACACTCAACCACTTATGCGACAAAAGGCGACTACAAGCCCCGAAATTTGTCGCGCCAGAACCGTTTTCCGTGCTCTATGATCAAAAACATGACGATAACTGGTGCCGTTTGGGGAAAATTTTGTATTTTTGTAGCCGATTCGTCAGACTCGTCTGATTCTACAAGGAACTTTAACATAACAAAGATATGAAAACAAGACAATTTCTTGCAGCTGCGCTGATAGCCATTTCTGCAGGTTCAACACTCCAGGCCAATGCCAGTCAGGCCTTTACGCCGCTATGGCTGAGAGATGTCCAGGTGAGCCCCGACGGTTCACAGGTGCTCTTCTGTTACAAAGGGGATATCTATAAAGTGTCATC
>CACYXI010000208.1 GCA_902778265.1 uncultured Bacteroidales bacterium
CGGTGCAAACCAGGAAACAGATATGAATAAAGAAGGAAAAGCATTGGTAGTTTTCTTCTCACATGCAGGAGATAATTACTCAGTAGGAAATATCAAGGTGGGCAACACCAAGATTGTTGCCGACTATATCACAGAGTTGACAGGGGCAAAGCAATTTGAGATTGTCACCCATAAGTACGACGGTATGGCATACAATCCGCTCATAAAACTTGCAAAGGAAGAGACAGCGAGAGGCGAATTGCCTGAGTATGAGGGCGACATCGACCTGTCAAAGTATGATATCGTGTTCATTGGCGGTCCCGTTTGGTGGGGTACCTATCCGCAGGTGATGTTCTCTTTCTTCAAGAAGCATACCAACGATTTGAAGGGTAAGACCGTCATTCCATTCACCACACACGAAGGTAGCGGACTTGCCAATTGCGTAGAGGACGTGAAGAAAGCCTTCCCTGGCGCAAACGTACAGAAGGGGTTCAGCATCTACGGTCATGAGGTGCGCACGGGAAAAGCTAAAGTAGAGAAGTGGATAAAAGGACTTGGATATTAAGAACAGAAAACTATGGAACACATAAAATTATATAACGGCGTTGAGATGCCGACATTAGGCTACGGTGTGTTTTTGGTTAGTCCTAACGAGTGTGAGCGTTGCGTGAGTGATGCCTTAGAGGTAGGCTATCGACTGATTGATACGGCACAGGCTTACCAGAATGAGGAAGGCGTGGGTAATGCCTGGCGAAAGAGTGGTATCAAGCGCGAGGATCTATTCCTTGTAACAAAGGTATGGATTTCAAACAACGGTGAAGAAAAGGCCGCTAAGAGCATTGACGAGAGACTGCGAAAGTTGCAAACCGAGTATATCGACTTGCTACTCATCCATCAGGCCTACGGCGATGTGTTCGGCACATGGCGAGCTATGGAGAAAGCTTATCGTGCGGGCAAGGTTCGTGCCATAGGTGTGAGCAATTTCCAGGCAGGAAGATTCTTCGACTTTGCCCACTATGTAGATGTGAAGCCGATGGTGAATCAGCTACAATGTAACACGCTAATCCAGCAGGTTGGCATAGAACCTATCCTTGCAGAGACCGACACGAAGATTATGGCATGGGGACCTCTCGGCGGACAAGGCGTAGAGGGCATAGTGAAGAGCGAAGAACTAACTGCCATTGGTACGAAATACAATAAGAGTGCCGCACAAGTGGCTTTACGCTGGCTCACCCAGCGTGGCATAGTCGCTATACCAAAGTCCACCCACAAGGAGCGTATGGCACAGAATATCGACATTTTCGATTTTACTCTGACTGACGATGATATGGCTCAGATAGGCAAAATGAACCAGCACGACTCAGGCACCATCAATTTCAACGACCCGCAGTTTGTGAAATACCTAATCGAGAACTACGGCTGATTATTTCCCTAAGAACACGCTTGGCGTTATGCCTGTTATGCGCTTGAAGAGACGGGTGAAATGATGTGGGAAGTCGAAACCAAGAAGACGAGATGTCTCGCTTATGTTGTGACCGTTCATCAGCAGACTCTTGGCTTGGTTGATTACGTATGTGTGTATGTAGCCTATGGCAGTACCGCCTGTCTCCCTATGCACCATATCGCCAAAATAACGTGGGGAATAAGCCAGTTCAGAGGCACAATAGGTTACGGTGGGCAGACCGAGAGAGAGCTGGCGGTTCTCACGGAAATACTGTTGCAGCAGGTTGTGAAAGCGTTTCAGTATGTCGTTGCCATCCTTGTCTTCTTCAGAGATCTGACGCTGATAGATGCGGTTGCAGTATTCCAAAACGAGATGCAGATAGCCCAGCAGGATGTTTCTTAGTGAGGGAGAATCGTCGTGCGATGTCAGTTCCTGGCGCATCTGTGTGAGCAGTTGCGTTATGCAGAGCCATTCGTCGGGCTGCATACGCAGGGAGTCGGTAAAGAAATAGGAGAAGAACTGGTAGCGGTCTATCTGCCGTTCCAGTTCTGAGCCGTGCATGAGTTCGGGCGACCAAAGAAGCACCCATCCGCTCAGCGATATACGCTCGCCATTATCTTCCAGTCCGCCTATCTGCCCTGGTTCTACAGCTATGATAGAGGCATCGCTCACCTGCAGCGTCTTCATGCCATAGGAAAGGATGCAGGGGAACTGACGCTGGATGAAGAGCCCATACACGCCATAGTTGTTTAGGCTGTGGCGGAATGGGGCAAGCTCGTCATAATGGATGATGCTTAACAACGGATGCAGCACGGGAGCATCAACAAAGCGTGCATAGTCGTTTGGGTTGTCAACTTTCAGAATCTTCTTCATACGCTTTTTCAAGTGAAGAGTGAAGAATTTAAATCACATTATTCAAGTTTCGCAAGCTCCACTTCAGTTAGATTACTGAAGGAGGTCAAGGAGCAACGCTTGTTCCTCGCTCTTTTTCCATGCAAAATTACAAAAAAGATGCTAAAAAGGGTATATATTTTATGATTTTTAAGCATTTTCTGCGAAATTGGTATAATTACAGCCAATTTGTGTAATACTCATTTTGAAAATTATCACTAATTTTGCACACAGAAACAATAAGTTAGTGCATAGTTCATAGTTGGTTGGCACATACGGATCAACTATGAATTATGAACTGAATAAGACTATGCACTATGAATTACGAATTATGAACTAAAAAAAGAGACTATGCTAGGCAATTTTACATTCCACAATCCTACGAAGTTGCATTTCGGTGAGGATGCTTTGAGTAAACTGAGTGAAGAACTGAAGCAATACGGCAAGAAGGTGATGCTCTGCTATGGCGGTGGCAGCATAAAGCGTAATGGCATCTACGATCAGGTGATTGCTGAGCTGAAGAAGGCAGGTTGCGAGGTGGTTGAAATATCAGGCGTTATGCCTAACCCTACTATAGAAAAGGTACTTGAGGGTGCTCGTACAGCTCGTATGGAGAACGTGGATTTCATCCTCGGTGTAGGTGGCGGTTCTACCGTTGATTACTGCAAGGCTGTGGCTGGATGCGCTTGGTATGACGGTGATCCATGGGAATATTACTTCAAGAACTGGCAACCTATGACATGCCGCTGGATTCCTGTGGGATGCGTACTTACTATGGCAGGAACAGGTTCAGAGATGGACAGCTGCTCTGTAATATCCAGTCATACGGAGAACCGCAAGATGTTCTATAACTTCCGCAATCCTGACTTTGCCATTCTTAACCCACGCTTCACGTTCACCGTACCTAAGTACCAGATGGTGGCTGGTATCTACGATATCATGAGCCATATTCTTGAGCAGTATCTCTCTGGTACTGATGATAATACAAGCGACTACATTGCCGAAGGACTGATGCGCTCGCTCATCGTCAGCTCACGCAAGGCTCTGTTAAACGCAGAGGACTATGAGGCTCGCTCTAACATTATGTGGACTGCCACATGGGCACTCAACACCCTCATTGACCGTGGAAAGGCTACCGACTGGATGGTTCATATGCTGGGACAGGCAGTTGCAGCTTTCACAGATGCCACCCACGGCCATACGCTTGCAGCCGTAAGCGGTGCCTACTACCGTCTGCTCATAAGCAAGTCACACGATGCAGTACAGAAGTTCAGACGCTTGGCTGTTAATGTATGGAACGTATGTCCTGACGGCAAATCCGACGAGAAGATAGCTATGGAAGGACTTGAGACCATGGAAAAGTGGATGCGCGAACTGGGACTGGCTATGAACATCACCGAATGTGGCGCTAAGCCAGAGCTTATCGAGGGTATGGCTGATGCTTGTCCTATCTGTCAGGGCGGCTACCATATTCTGAATCGTGACGAGGTAATACAGGTATTGAAAGACAGTCTATAAGTTATGAATCATATTCTTTTACTACTTACAACTATGCTGCTCTGTTGCTGTTCTTCTGACAACGAGGCTATGGCTGAGGAAAAGTCGCCTATCAATGAGATTGGCAAGACGCTTGTGGTATATTATAGCTACACAGGCAACTGCCGCGAAATTGTAAACGACCTTACAACTCAGATTGAGGCTGACGTGCTGGAGATTCAGCCAGCAGAGAAAGGATTGAAATATGAGGCTAACGGATACGCCCTCGGCACACAGTTGCTTAATGCCATAAAGGCCAATCCTAATGATGCAAGCAGCTATCCTGCCATTGACCCTGTAACGATTTCCGCAGACGGATACCAGAATATCATTATCGTCACACCTCTTTGGTGGAGTCAGATGGCAGCTCCTATGCAGACATATCTGTTCAACAACGGTTCAAAGATGGCAGGAAAGCGCGTCGGACTCATCGTTTCAAGTCATTCGAGCGGTATAAGCGGAGTGGTAAACGATGCAAAACGACTACTGCCTGACGTTACTTGGAGTGGTAATGCCCTATGGATAAATGCAAGTAATCATGCCAACCGTTCCGTGCTAACCGGAAACTGGCTTGACAAGCAGAATTTCGACAAAAAGCAAAATGCTATGAACAAGATGTATATTACCATCGATGGAGTGACCAAGAGCGTGACTCTTATGGACAATGCCGCAACAAAGGCTTTGGTGGAGAAATTGCAGAATGCCCCGGTAAACGTGTCGCTCAACAGTAGCGGAGGTTTCGAGATATGGGGAGCATTGGGATTCTCTCTTCCCAAAAGCGACCAGCAGACAACGGCTCAACCTGGCGATGTAATACTGTATAACGGTAGTAATATCTGCCTGTTCTACGACACAAACTCTTGGAGTTATACCCGACTTGGCAAGATTGACGGACTCTCGGAAAACGAGCTACGCACATTCCTGAAGGCAGGAGAAAACAATATAAGCGTTACGCTATCGCTATCTTCAGTCACCACCGCCATCCAATCGTCTAAAATCACTAATGTCAAAGAGGATAAATTCTATTCACTTAATGGCAATGTGACAACAAACGCGCAACATGGCATATACATCAAAAACGGGAAAAAGGTGATATTATGAGAAAAGCAATATTAGCCGCAGTTTTGTTGGGCGGAATGCTCATAGGCTGCACAAACAAAGAACAATCTAAAACAGAAGAGAATATGACAACATTGAATCTCACACAGGAATGGGACAAGGTATTCCCATTGAGCGAGAAAGTGAACCACCGCAAGGTGACGTTTGAAACACAATATGG
>CACYXI010000209.1 GCA_902778265.1 uncultured Bacteroidales bacterium
GTTGATTTACAGCCAAATAAATTTTATAGAAAATCACAAAATATTATTCTGTTTGATTCATAATCCGGAGGTCGTGGGATCGTGGCCCACCCCCGCTACACTGAAAATCAAGGAGTTACGACAAAGTAACTCCTTTTTTCATGCTCAAAAACGAACACTTTGCGAACACGCGTACCCTCAGAAACGTCACTGATATGCAACTTTATATCACGTCTTCTTCTCCAAATCCCAAATATCTCATTAACTATTGCTGACGATTATTCACGTCAGCGAAATAGACATCATATACATCTTAGGTGTTCGTCAGGTGTTCGCGTATACTCAACCCTTAGTCTCTTCTGCTTCCAAATTAGCCTTTATGTCATCAGCAGAAGGAAGCATTTCTTTTATCTTTCGCAGCTCATTCTCATATTCAGATACACCAAGAGGCCTGTCTATGCCACGGAACGACCATTCCACCGTCATGTCATCCTTATGCTTGCAGATAAGCAAGCCTATGGTCGGATTATCACCTTCGCCTTTCATCAACTCGTCCACTGCCGATACATAGAAATTGAGCTTCCCGGCAAACTCCGGCTCGAAGTCCACTACTTTCAACTCGCAGACCACATAGCAGTGCAGCCTTGTGTGGTAGAATATCATATCTGGACGATACGACTTGCCATTCGGCATTACAAGTTCTTTCTGTCTGCCGACAAAGGCGAATCCACTGCCTAACTCCAAAAGAAAATCAGTGATATGCCGTGAAAGATTATCCTCGAAATCCCGTTCACTATATTTCTCGCTCATTTGCAGGAAATCGAAGTTATACGGACTTTTCAATATCTCCTTTGCCAAGTTTCCCTGCACTGTAGGCAGCGTCTCAGAGAAGTTTGTCAATGCATGACCATGCTTGCCATACTCATCATTCTCTATGAAACGTCTCAGATCCTCACGCCCCAACCCTTCGTCTATCGTCTTGTGTATATAGAATAGAGCTTCATCCAAGTCTTTGGCTTTAGACATTATAATAATGTGATGACTCCAACCAATCTCTGTGAATATGTCGGGCATTTCTAATTGGGCAACAGACTGTTGCCCAATTGTGGTTGCTACCATTGTGGGTAATTGGGCAACATGGGGTTGCCTAATTGTAAATTGCTGATAATAAAAAGAATACCACTGTCTGGCATACTTGAGATTCCTAAGCGAAAGTCCTGTACTTTTAGGGAACTCTTTTTGTAAATCCAAGCTTAACCCTTTCAAGAATCCCGAGCCCCATTTGGCATCCGCATTTTTGACCATAATATCTCTGCCCAGCGACCAATAGAACCGCAATATCTCGCCGTTCACCTTGACCGCCGCTCTGACCTGCGCCTTGCGATACCGCTTCTTCAAGTCAGTCAGCCACTCCACATAGTCCTTTGTTGGTGCCATGATATCTCTGTTAACAAAGAACGGAGAGTTAGCTTCATTATTGCCCTTCTTAGTCATATCAATTTATTTGTGATTATATTCTGTGCCACAGTCTTTGCACACATACTTTCCATTTTCATTTGTCATAAGTTTACCACACTTGTAGCAAAAGAATTCTTGTTTTTCCCAATGCCCCCTATTATTTCGCACAAAATCTATCAGCCATTTAGAGATAGTGCCTCCAGTCATCTGCAAATGACTGATTCTAAGTCGGAAATTTTCTGTTGAGCAGCAAGCCCCACACTCTGGGCAGATATACTGGCCATTCGGACATTGCATCGAATCCCGGCTATCAATAGTTGCATTACATTTCTGCTTATTGAAGCAGTGGTTTAGATAAACTATTCTTCCTTTTCCCACGCAATCTTCATTGGTGCAAGAGAATTCATTTATAGCTTTTGTCGTAAAGTTGGTGATGCCTTGTGGCTTCATCAGTTTTCCACATTCACGGCATTTCAGATGCTCATAAAATTTAATAAAGCTCTTCAAATAAGAGGAAAGGATGATGTAATGTCCAAACATGGTCTTTCTACCATTCCTATTGACATAAGCAGTAGGAATCTTTAAAATACGCATGAAATCAAGAAGCGTATACTCTTCCCATTCTCTATCAAGCATATATCTGACAGGCGGACGGAAACATGGCTTGTTCCCGCACCAATAGAAAGCCACTCCGAACCAATTGTCAACATCATTGGCAAGTCTAGATTCACAGAATACATCATCATCGGCTTCGTTCACGATAAATCCAAGGAAGTTGTTAAGTCCATTAAATTTCATATTGAAAGAACGGGCCAAAGCGAATAGGTCGGTCTCATGCGAATCATCGAAGTAATATGAAACGCCTTGCGTCTCATTTATCATCTTATAGTCTGAATCAGCATAAGTTAATTTGATTAACTCGCCTACATCATTATAGTACTTATTATTATACTCTTTCAACTCGCCAAAACCATCTATCATCTTAAATGGAACGAAGACCCTTATACCTCTTTCTTCTGTCTTATTGATCAGACCATTATAGTACTTGTACCGTTTTTTGTTAGTATAGTCATCGGGCAACTCCTCAACTTTCCACCTTCCATTACATTCCGTCATAAGTTGTCGTATACCAATCCATTCTGCATGGTCTTCCCGGCCATTAAGCAGTTTTAGCATAACATTGTTGTCAAGAATAGAGTTTGGATCTTTTTCCCTGCGCCGCAAGTAAGCAAAAGCAATCTCCAAAGGGAAACAGATAGGTTTTTCTCCCTGGGATATAAACTGATACAAGCTGTCTGCCGTATGAGTTATCTTTCCTTGACTCATTAGTTGGAACAATTTTTTAACGCTTCTTATCTGAACATATGGAGGCAGGTATCCAAAAACGTCGGCTAAAGCCGCCATTGAAGCTGAAGATCGAAAATGAACAGCCCATAGAATAACAGCAAGCCTTTGATTGTTTGATGTCCTTTTTAGCTTTGCAAGATTTGCCTTGAAGCTCCTTTCCCAGTAGTATGAGCAGAAGTACCGCCAAAGGAATATTATCAAAAGACAGATCTAAGTTTTCTAATCGATTAGCAATTATTGGAAAAAGATCGACAGTCGTCGTTTTCAACGCCTTTACATAAATTTGATTACTCAATGAGGGACGATAATACCAACGTTCGCTTCTTGACATCACACTGTCTAAAGTAACCGAATTAATGATCTCTTCAATGACACGTCCTGGTAATGACATGATTACCCCATTATCAAACAGTATAAGCAAATCCTCATTACTCCTCGTTTGTATATAAGAGTTCCATCGGGCATTCTCCTTTCCATTTGGTATCAGTGCTTTCAGCTTTTTCAAGAAATCACAATTCTCTCGTTCTGGATTTCGTGAATAGAGACCTTTAGACTCAGAATCAACCGGTGTTCCATCAAAGAAATTGGTTAGAGCGATATTCCCTACCAATTGTATGGCACGATTTATTATCATGTCCACAAACCGTATATCATCATCGAACAAATTCGGTTCAATTTCCAAAAAATCTTTTACTATATTGTAATCCCAAACTGAGACAATCTTTTCTACTTTCTCTAACGCCAAGTCCATATCAGCCCACTCGTAAGGATAAGACGAAATCTTGGACAACGCAAAAATTGAATTGCTATTAAGAAGAATGCGGACTAAGGTTTGTCTGATAGTGGTCTTTTCTGAATCTTTATAAATTCTGGTAAGCCCATCATAATCAGAGAGCAAGTCTTCTATGTTACCCGCAGAATTCAAAACCGATTGAGCTTCCCCCTTCAAATAGGTAATAATTAAAGGCAACAATCTCTTACTGTATGTAGAGCAGATATCGCTAAGAAACGGAAAACTACAAATAAGCTCAATTGCCTTAGAATATAATTTGTCCGAGAGACAGCTTTCAAGAATTGGTTTTATTACATCTTCCAATTCCCGCTTGTGCATATTCTTATCTTCGACACTCAACCTATCAAGGAAACACGTAAACGATGACAACACATAAGATTCTAATGGCCGATTTGAAAATTTATTAAGCTCTTGCTTAAACCTATTGTTTTTTATTTCAGCAAGGCAAAGTTTCTTTTCATCGTCATAGTTTTTAGAAGTTAAGCGAAGGTAACAACGCAAAGCTCTGTCTAAGTCTGCTTCACCCACATTAGAGCGTTCTGACAGTTCCTTAAGCTCTCTTTTGATTTCAGAATCAACGATTTTCTCAAAACTTTCTTTTACATTACCTTGGTATTGTGTAGGCAAAAGTTTTATTACATTGTAGATATACTGCAACTGCGGCAATGATTTATTATCCAAGCTGACAGTATCTAACCACTTAAGTAATATTCGCTCATCATTTACATACTTGATAGCCGTAGGATAAGTCTCCAAGATTTCCCATTTCTCATCATATGTAAATATGGCGAACAATGACATCCACAAGTTCTTTTCTTCACGATAGAAATCGCGATCAAATATATAACGGTCTTGGGAGTGGATGTCTTGTTTAAAATGCTCTACAAAGAATGTAAAATGACGAGCTGTATTCTCGGGAGAACGTTCTTCATCTTCTACGATAAGTGATTTTACCTTCTCGACAACTCTGTTTCTTGATATAGGAAGCCTATTGAAGAGATTTGTCTTTATTCCTTCTTTATAAGCAATATATTCATGTTCCCCATAATAAGATAATGCAAGATTAATGTCATCTTCAGATTTTGTAATTCTCCTAACATTGACCGCACGAGTCCTACCCGACTTTTGTTTCTCTACTTGGAAAACTACTATACGCCCATCTTCCTTTGCCTCTTCCTCGACAAAAGAAGCAGAGTTCACATAAAAATCTTGGTTATATTGGGCTGTAGGCATATTACAATTATTCGATGCAATAAATCCAAAGTCTTTTATTAAATCAAAGAACTTAACTGCACCGATAAAAAATTTATCTTCTCCGTATAGCAAATTCATATATCTTCTTTATTACTTCATCCCTCTGACCCTTCGGTCGTACATCTCGTTGAACCAGATGTTCTTGAAAAGCGTGTTGGCACGGTCCTCTGTAAGCTTATTGTAAAGTTCAAATTTGCTGTTTATGAAGTCAAGCAGCCCGGCATCCACAGTCTCGTCGAACTTGGCTTTCACATCGTCGCGCGAGTTCTGTGGAATGAAGTATGCACCCAACTGCTTGTCATTATCTATCTTCTCACGCAAGCGGGTCAGTTCCACGCGGTCTTCATCTGTAAGGTCAATACCGAAGTTTTCATTCAGGGCTTTGATGATGTTTGAAAGCCAATCTAAATCGGGTGGCGGTGGAGTCTGTTCGTTCCCCGGCTTCATGCCCTTCATCTGCGTGTCGCCTGATTCCAGTTTTAGCTTCCGTGTACCTATGTATTGCAGTTTGTAGCTTTGCAGCATGCTCTCGCTCAACACATCATACGGCAGGCTTTCCTTCTTGTACGGCATCTTCTTCGATACCGCAAGACAGAACGGTGCCAGCTTCCCCAAGTCGGGGTCGTGAAACGGCATAATCTGACTTAGGAAGGCAAAAAGATTGTAGAATTGGCGACAGGTTTTACGAAACTTGTCTTGCATGTCGGGTTGCAGGTTGACGATGGCACGGTCGCACACCTCGTCAACCACTTCATTGACTTTTGTTCTCTCGTCATCCTTCTTGCTCAGGAAATAGCGCATGAAACGGTTGACATCCGTCTTGGCAAACACGCCGAAGCCTAGCAGCTTGCTCTGCACGTCATAGAGCGAATTGGGGTCGGTTTCTGCATCTTCCTCCATTTTGTTCTTGCCGTAATAGTATTGGAAAGCTTCACGTATTTTTTCCGAGTCATTGACAAAGTCGAGTACAAAGGTTTTCTCCTTGCCCCGCTTATTCCGGTTAAGCCTTGACAATGTCTGCACAGCATTGGCACCGCCTAGCTTCTTGTCAACAAACATAGTTTGCAGCAGTGGCTCATCGAAGCCCGTTTGGAACTTGTTGGCAACAATCAATATGCGGAACTGCGGCATCTTCAGAGCCTCAGGTATCGACACCTGTCCTTGCAGGTTGTTCATCGACACCTCGGTATATTCCAACCCCGTTTCGCTGTCCTTTACAGTTCCAGAGAATGCCACCAGCGCACCATAGGGAAGTCGCATCTCTTGCATGATGCTGTCGAACTTCAATTTGTAGCGCACAGCATGCAGACGCGAGCGGGTGACGAGCATGGCGCGCGCCTGACCGTTTATCTCATTTGCCGTCTGACTGACAAAATGCTCTATCATGATACGCGACTTTCTCTCTATGGCGGCATCCTGCAAGTCAACATAGTCTGCCAGCAGTCGCACTGCATTCTTCTTGTCATAGATTTTGTCTTCCTTTTTCTCGTCACGCACCAGTTTGTAATAGCGTTTGAACGATGTGTAGCACTGCATCACATCGAGGATGAAGCCTTCTTTGATGGCCTGTTCCATGGTATATGAGTCGAACGGCTCTTTGGTGCCATATTCACGCTCACAGAATATCTCGACTGTCTTGGGCTTTGGCGTAGCGGTAAAGGCAAAGAAAGAGACGTTGCTTTTCCGTCCCTTGCGCTCCATGTCGTCCTTGACAAGATGGTCTATGATTACAGCTATTTTCTCATCGTTATCATTTGCTTCAGCTACAGCCTCGTCAAATTTCTCCGCCTCGGTCAGCGAGAGAGCCTTGCGCATTTGCCGTGCGTCCTCACCCGACTGTGACGAATGTGCCTCATCGATGATGACGGCATACTTACGGTCAGGAAACATGCGTATGTTGTCCGCAATGTGCGGAAACATCTGTATGGTGGTGATGATGATACGTTTGCGGTTCTCTATTGCCATCTGCAGGTCTTTACTGGTGTGTCCGTCTGCTTCCTTCTGCGGGCCGATGGTGTACAGTTCGCCCGGCACGGAGGAGAACTGCTTGAAGTTAGCCTGCAATTGGCTGTTCAACACACGCCGATCGGTGACCACCAGAATACTGTCGAAAAGTGCGCGGTCGTCACTCGGATTACGAAAGAGGTTGCTGAGTCGAAACCCAAGCCACGTGATGGTGTTCGACTTGCCGGAGCCTGCGGAGTGTTGTATGAGATAGTTGTGACCCGCGCCACGCTGCCTGACATCGTCGATGAGTTTGTGGACGGCTCGCCGTTGGTGAAAACGGGGAAAGATAAGAGCCTCACTGACCTTATCTTCGAGCTGCCGCCTCTTGGGGTTATAAACCTTTTCTGTATCCACTTGCAGGGTGAGGAAATTCTGCAGCAAATCGAGCAGGTTGTCACGTCGCAGCACGTCGTGCCACATATACGATGTGCGGTAGCCGGAATAGTCCTCGGGCGTTACGCCCTGATTGGCATACACCTTGTTGAATGGGAAGAAGCGGGTGTTTTCACCATCAAGTCTTGTAGTCATGAATACCTGCTCCGTGCCCATCGCGAAATGCACCAGTACACGCTTGGGCTCGAAGAACTTCTCCCCTTTCACCGGCCGCTGCATCATGTATTGCTTGATGGCGTTGTGGTGAGTCTGCCCGGTGAGCGCGTTCTTCAGCTCAATGGAGACGACAGGAAAGCCGTTGACGAAGATGACAAGGTCTATCTCGTTGGTGTTCTGCTTCGAATAGCGCAGTTCACGGACTATGGCGAGGCGGTTCTTGCGATAGTTCTCGTCGTGCTCCGGCGTCTTGTTGTTGGCGGGCTTTGTATAGAGCAGTTTGAATCTGCCCGTCAGCCCTGCATTAAACTCGTCCATGCGAAGCAGCGACAACGTGCCTTGTGGCAAATCCATGTGGCTTTGCAGTTGGGCGGCGGTGGCAGGGCGTAGCTTGCTGTTCATCTCAGAGTTCACCCTGCTAATGATGCTACGGATGACCATCGGCTCGTCACCTTCGGCGACATCCATCATCTTTTGGTACTCGTCGGGCTGCGTGTCCTTGAGAAACGCAATAAGCTCGGAAACAAGGAGACAGTTGTCCTTGTTTTCGGGCTTGTTATATTCCGCTGCAGGTATCTCGTGATATTCCATCTCACTGGTCGGCTTCCCATCAGCGTCCAGTATGGGCTGCGTGGTAAGATAGCGGACTATGAAGTCCTGCATATTTTTCTCCTTTCTATACCGCTTCTTTCTGTTTCTTCCAATCCCGCAAGTCCACCTTGCCGGTTACGGCCTCAGTGATGATGGAGGATTTGTAGGAATTTAGGTCGGCTAACTCTTCATTAAGTCGATTCAAAATATCATAGATTGTTGACAGTTTTTTGCCTATAAAATCTACTATATCATGTTGCTCTTTAACAGAAGGGACAACAATGGGCATCAAAGAATATTTATCAGCTCCTATGTTCTGAATGGTTGCTTGAACGAATGTACTACTCTTCCAATTTTCATACTGTTTACTATTAGTATAATAATATAAAAACATGGGCAGTAATTGCTCACCACATCGAGCTTTTATTAAATATCCTGCGAAACATGCATCATAATCTTCATTGAAGATGAATGTTTTTCCAACCGTAGCGCCACTTCTTGCGAAAAGTAAATCACCCTTTTGGAGAAGATAACCTCTGGCCTTATCAGGCTGTAACGACCTAAACGTTTCTTCTTTAAGATTACCATACTCGTCTATGTCTGTTATACGAATGTATCTCGGCCAATTACGGTTATTTGACTCCGCTGCTTCGTTCGCCCCATACTGCAATGGCTCTGAAAGCAAGAATTTTAAACGAGCACACTTCCAATGTTTTGGTATCTTCCCAATCCACTCTACTCCGCTGTCTTTCATCTCTGCATTCTTGTCGAGACCTTTGGTCACGGCTTCGCTGATGATAACAGAACGGTAGGCTTTGAGGTCATCGAGCAATAGCTCCTTCTCCTTTATTGCGGCATCAATCTGCCCTACCTTGTATCCAAGATAGGATGCAATGGATCGCTGCTCTGGTAATAATGGTAACGCAAACTTATAATCACCTATTTTCTCTTGCGAAAGCGAAGCCATGATTGACCCATTTTGAGTTAATCCCGTATAATACTCAAAGTTCTCTGCTTGCAGCACCCAATATACAAAATGGTTGTCTATTAGAGGAGATGTAGGACGCAGAATGAGAAGATGACTATTTAAAGAAACCTTTTCTGGCTTATTCTCTATAAGCGCAAGCTTACCAACCGTACCATCTTTTGTAATCAGCAAGTCTCCCTCTTGAACATGAATTTCAGGAGCTTCATTGTAACGTTCTTCAGATATATGATAACAACGCTCCCAAACTACTCTACCATTCTCAAAATCGGTGCCAGTGACAAGGTATGGGCCCTTGTCCGTGAATTCATCAGCCTTTAATCCTTGCCAGCCGATTCTTCCTTTCATGTAGAAGTAGAATTTCATCGCTATAGGTGTCCAATGGCTTGGTATTTCCCCAATCCATTGAATCCCGCTATTCTTATATTCTCTGTATTGCTTCATGGGCTTAATCGTCGAAAAGAGTTTTCATCATACTTTCAAGTTTCGTCTCACGCTCCTTTATGCGTTCGGCGATAACGGCAGACGGCTCCTGCTCAGTGAACTTAAAGAAGTATTTGGTGAAGTTGATTTCGTAGAGCTTGCGCGTCTTTCCAAGTTCCACCCACGAATCGGGGTCGATATGCGGCAATACTTCCTCGTTGAAATAACGCTTCCAATCGGTGTCGAGAGCAATCTTCTCCGTGTCGCGTTTGCTTGTGTCGGGT
>CACYXI010000210.1 GCA_902778265.1 uncultured Bacteroidales bacterium
TTCATTGCTGAATGCTATTCCTCTTGAGCGGAGGAGTTGCCTAACAGTTAGGTGTCAGGTAACTCTCAGGTAAGTCTTTTCTGAGAGTTACCTTTCTGTATCCCCTTTATACAAAGGCGTTCCCAGCGATTTAGGTAACAGTTAGGTCTTTTTGCGAAAATGTCCTTTTTCTTGAGCCATCAGCGAGCTATTCCTTGAAAATATCTTGCTGATTTCTTTTTACTTTAAAATATTATTCCTATCTTTGCATTCAAGTATCGCCGACGTGCTGTAAACGGCAAAGCTAAGGCTACTTCCCTAAGTGCAGGGTGGCGGTATGACATCGAGGGTAAACAATAACAGCATTAGCTGATTATTCGATAGGCTAGGCGAAATCCCCCTTTCCTATGTTTTGAGGTCTTATAGTTTCTAAGGCTGCCACAAATCCCGATAAGTCAGTAAGTGCCTAAAATGAATATTACTTTGAAAACAGAGAAACAAATAGCTGCAGCTGCAGCGGAGTTTGCAGAACGATGGAAAGGAAGAGGTTACGAGAGAGGCGAATCACAGCCTTTCTGGATTGACTTGCTGACTAACGTCTTTGGTGTTGAGACGCCCTCTGATGGTTTTATCACCTTTGAAGAGCATCATAAGGTAGATGCCTCCAACTACGTTGATGGGCGTATTCGTTCTACCCGTGTGCTTATCGAGCAGAAGTCGATAGACAAAGACCTGCGAGCTCCAGTCAAGCAAAGTGACGGCTCATTGTTGACACCATTCCAACAGGCGCGTCGCTATGTGGTCAGTCTTCCTGTGTCAGAACATCCGCGATGGATTGTCACCTGCAATTTCAACGAGTTTCTGGTCTACGATATGGAGCAGCCCAATGGCGAACCGGAGCAAATACTATTGGAGAATCTGGGCAAGGAATACTATCGCTTGCAGTTCTTGGTAGATGCGAAGAACGAGCATCTGAGAAAAGAGATGGAAGTCTCGATGCAAGCTGGTGAAATCGTTGGAAGAATTTATGAGGCATTACTGAAACAATACGACGACAACTCCCCAGAAGCCCTGCGTTGGCTGAACATTCTCTGTGTTCGCATCGTGTTCTGTCTTTACGCTGAAGATGCAGGTGTGTTTACGCACGACCAGTTTCACGACTATCTGGTACGCTATGATGCCGAAGATCTGCGTAATGCGCTCATCCGTTTGTTTGATGTCTTGAACACTCCAGAAGACAAGCGCAGCAAATACCTAAAGGACGATTTAAAAGCTTTCCCATACACCAATGGCGGATTGTTCGAAGAAGAAATCGAGATACCTCAGTTTACAGAGGAACTGAAGCAGACGCTATTACAAAATGCCAGCCTCGATTTCGATTGGAGCGAGATTTCTCCTACCATCTTTGGAGCCGTGTTTGAATCGACGCTGAATCCTGAAACCCGTCGCAGTGGTGGTATGCACTACACCTCGATAGAGAATATCCACAAGGTGATAGACCCACTTTTTTTGAACGATTTGCGGAAGGAACTTGATGAGATTCTGGAAGAGAAGGTAGAGAAGCAGCGCAAGCGGAAACTTGGTGAATATCAGATGAAGCTTTCTTCGCTGACTTTCCTCGACCCAGCTTGTGGTTCAGGTAACTTCTTGACAGAGACCTACTTGAGTCTTCGCCGTTTGGAGAACGAGGCTATTCGCGAGATGTATCATGGCCAAATGATGATGGGTGAATTCATCAACCCTATCAAGGTTAGCATTCAGCAATTCTATGGCATCGAAATTAATGACTTTGCTGTCACCGTTGCCACTACCGCCCTATGGATAAGTGAGGCCCAGATGCTGGCAGAGACTGAAAAGATTGTGCATCAGGACATTGATTTCCTGCCCCTAAAGAGTTACCATAACATTCGCGAGGGCAATGCGTTGAGAATGGATTGGGATGTAATAGAATGCAAGAATGGATTGCCGCAACCGTTGCCCCCCAAAGCCTTACCGACATCAGTACCGCAGGCAGGATTTGTGCCAGAGGTAATAAAAAGAGAAGAAGTTCGCCCTAAGGTTGAATTACTCACCTATTCAGAAGCTCCTAGAATTCCTGCCTATATGATGTTTTATGACTACATCATCGGTAATCCACCATTTGTAGGATATTCATTACAAAGTAAAGAACAGAAAGAGGATATTCTTAGTTTATTCTTAGACAAAAATGGAAAGCCATTCAAGACTGCAGGAAAAATAGATTATGTGGCGGGATGGTATTACAAGGCTGCTCAATTGATGAGTCATTCTACGCATACGCGTGCTGCTCTAGTATCAACAAACAGCATTACGCAAGGCGAGCAAGTTGCTGCAATTTGGAAACCACTCAAAGAATTGTTTGGCATTCACATTGATTTTGCATATCGTACTTTCCGTTGGGATAGTGAAGCTTCATTAAAAGCTCATGTACATTGCGTGATAGTTGGATTCTCTGTAGGAACCAATACGAGTAAGACTATCTATGATAACGAAAGAATTGTCAAAGTTGATAATATTAATGGATACCTTGTTGACGCATATGATGTTTTCATAGAGAATAGGAATAAACCTATAAATAATGTTCCTCAAATGACGACTGGCAATCGCCCTGCTGATGGAGGCCATCTTATTATAGAAGATGAAGATTATAATGACTTTATTACGTCTGAACCGTCTGCTATAAAATATGTTAAGGGTTTACTTGGTTCTGCCGAATTTATTAATAACAAGAAACGTTACTGTCTTTGGTTGAAAGGTGTTTCTCCATCAGAACTACGAAAAATGCCTAGGGTAATGCAGAGAATAGAAATGTGTAAAGAAGATAGGCTTTCTTCACCTGATGCAGGAAGAAGAAAGTTAGCTGATATTCCACATTTGTTCAGGGAAACACTAAATCCCGATTTCTATATTGCTGTTCCAAAAGTATCTTCAGAAAAAAGAAGATACATACCAATTGGTTTCCTTGATAAATCAATTATACCAACGGACTTGTTGTTCATTATTCCCGATGCCACTCTTTATCATTTCGGCATTCTCGAAAGCAACGTACATATGGCTTGGATGAGGGCTGTCTGTGGAAGGTTAAAGAGTGATTATCGTTACAGTAAAGATGTGGTTTATAACAATTTTCCATGGCCAAATCCTACGGACGAACAAAAGGCAAAGATAGAGCAAACAGCAAAAGCCATTCTTGATGCCCGTGCCCTCTATCCTGATAGTTCGTTGGCTGACCTCTACGACGAACTGACAATGCCTGTAGAACTCCGCAAAGCCCATCAAGACAACGACCGCGCCGTTATGGCTGCCTATGGCTTTCCTGTTAAGACTATGACTGAAAGCCAGTGCGTAGCAGAATTGTTTAAACTATACCAAGAACTAACAAAAAATAAATAATATGGCTAAGAAGCAAACGATACAACTATTCGAGGAAAAGAAAGTCCGCACGGTGTGGGACGATGAGAAGGAGAAGTGGTTCTTCTGTGTGGTAGATGTTGTGGAGGCTTTGACGGATAGCAAAAATCCTACAGACTATATCAAGAAGATGAAGAAGCGTGACCCAGAACTTTCCAAAGGGTGGGGACAAATTGTCACCCCCCTTTCCGTCCAGACGGCTGGAGGTAAGCAAAAGGTGAATTGCGCACCAAGAGAGGGAATCTTCCGTATCATTCAGGCAATACCATCGCCCAAGGCAGAGCCTTTTAAACGATGGATGGCAGAAGTTGCCAGTCAGCGTATCGACCAAATGCAGGACCCAGAACTAAGCATCAATCAGGCAATAGTAGACTATAAACGTTTAGGCTATTCAGATAGGTGGATTAACCAGCGTATCAAGAGTATTGAAGTTCGTAAGGAACTGACAGACGAGTGGAAGCGAACAGGTGTAAAAGAAGGTCAGGAATTCGCCTCGCTGACGGATATCATCACTCAAGAATGGAGTGGCTTCACCACGAAGCAATATAAACGCCACAAAGGGCTGAAAAAAGAGAACCTGCGCGACAATATGACGAATGTAGAGATTGCGCTGAACACATTGGCAGAGGCATCTGCTACAGAATTATCCAAGCAGCGTGATCCCAAGGGCTTTAAGGCACAGAAACGTGTGGCAAAGGATGGAGGCAGCGTAGCAAAGGCTGCTCGTAAACAACTGGAGGGCAAGTTAGGACGTAGTGTCATTTCCTCAGAGAAGGCCAGCGACTATCTGCTGCCTGCTAATGATAACAATGAAGAAGAAAAATAATTTGAGATATGGCTTATACATGGATTCCATTTTATAAAGAGTTCTTACTGCTCACCGTGTCCAAAAACTACACTTTTCAATAACTTTTTGCCTCCAAAAACTACACTTTTCAATGATAAATATCAAAACTACAGTTTCAAAATGCAGTGTTATTATGTAAAATATCGTATTCTGAAGCCACGTTTTTATGTAAAATATCGCGTTTTACATATTTTCTTCGTATCTTTGGACGCGAATTGGTATGAAAGTCATTCACGTGGATATGGACCAGTTTTTCGCGGCTGTAGAGCAGCGCGACAATCCTGAGCTTCGTGGCAAGCCGATAGCGGTGGGGCACGATGCCGAACGGGGTGTGGTGTCGACAGCCAGCTACGAAGCACGGCGGTTTGGCGTGCATTCGGCACAGTCCATTCAGGTTGCCAAGCGTCTGTGTCCGCAACTGATCATCGTGGAGCCGCACTTCCAAAAGTATAAGGAGGTTTCAGCACAGTTACATGAGATATTCCACGACTATACCGACCTGATAGAGCCTATATCCCTCGACGAAGCCTTCCTCGATGTGACGGAGAATAAGAAGGGAATTGAGTTGGGCGTGGATATTGCGCGAGAAATCAAGCAGCGTATCCGTGAGACGACGGGACTGACGGCATCGGCAGGCGTGAGCTACTGCAAGTTCCTGGCAAAGATTGCCTCCGATTGGCGCAAACCCGACGGGCTGACAGTGATTCACCCTGACAGGTCTTTGGACTTCATCGCACAACTGAAGATAGAGAAGATTTGGGGTGTAGGCCAAAAGACTGCCGAGAAGATGCACCGCATGGGTATCTTCACGGGCCTTGAC
>CACYXI010000211.1 GCA_902778265.1 uncultured Bacteroidales bacterium
GGTGTAGGTTGTGCAGGTAGAGGTATCATCACATCTATCAATATGCTTGAGAACCTCGGTGCCTATACCGATGACCTCGACTATGTGTTCTACGATGTGCTTGGTGACGTGGTCTGCGGTGGTTTCGCAATGCCTATACGTGAGGGTAAGGCAAAGGAAATCTATATCGTGGCATCTGGCGAGATGATGGCTCTCTATGCAGCCAACAACATTGCGAAGGGTATCAAGCGTTATGCAAAGACTGGTGGTGTGCGTCTTGGTGGTATCATCTGTAACAGCCGTAACGTGGATCACGAGCACGACCTTCTCCGTGCCTTTGCCGAGGAACTTGGTACAAAGTTGCTTTATTTCGTTCCACGTAATAACATCGTGCAGCACGCAGAGATCCATAAGCAGACCGTTATTGAATACAAGCCAAACTCAGGACAGGCTCAGGAATATCGTAACCTTGCACAGGCCGTGATTGAGAATGAGGACTTTGTCATCCCAACTCCTATGACTCAGGAGCGTCTTGAGGAAATTCTCATGGAGTATGGCTTCATGGAGAGTGCTGATGATTATAAGATTTAATAAATGGCTTACAAGATAGCAGTTGCATCATCCGACGGACAGACCGTCAATCAGCACTTTGGTAGTGCCTCGTTTCTGAAAATCTACGCTGTGGAAGGGCTTGGCTATCAGTTCTTGGAAGATCGCCGAGTGGAGTCTGAGGAGTCAGAAGGCAAGGCTGACTGTCAGAGTGGCTGTTCAAGTGGTTGCTCTAGTGGCAATGGTAGCGGCTGTTCTGGTGGAGGCAATCCACAGTCGGTTGAGGTCGTTGCCGATTGTCGTGCAGTAGTGGCTGCGAAGATTGGCAAGAACGCTCGCAGGCTGTTGGAACTCAAGGCAATCTCTGTCTTCGATATCGAGATTCCGGTGGAAGAAGCACTCACAAAGATCACGAGCTACTATCACAAATTGGATAGCAGAGCGTTAAACAGATTAAGGAGTACGAAGGAGTACAAGGAGTAACGCTCCTTCGTCGCTTAAGGAGTACAAGACGATAGTATTTATCGTTGAAGGTTGAAGTGATGAAGGATGAGGGGGTGTTGCTACCAAACCTTATTCCTTACTCCATCCAACCCTATTCCGTTATATAAAACATTCGTCTTGTACTCCTTATTACTCCTTGAACTTCTTGTACTCCTAAAACAATAAAATACTTATGTCAAAAAAAATCAATCTTAATATGACCACCGTTGAAAACCGTGAGTTGCGTTTAGGCACAATAATCGGTTGGGACGGTTCGGCAAAAGAGCTCATCGAGCAGTCTGCTTATGATGAGAGAAGTCTAAAGAAGCACGGTGGGTGTCCTGTAAAGGGCTGTCGCCTCTGCGAGATACAAAGTCCGCTAAATCAGGAGACCATGTGCTCCAATGCCATTGTGCAATGTCAGATAGGCAACCTCACCGACTGCGTGCTTATCAACCATGCACCTATTGGCTGTAGTAGTGAGGATGCAAAGTTCAACCTCACCATGCACATGGGACTTGCACGACGTGGTAAGCCACAGCAGAACACTCTCTGCATAAGCACCAATCTGTTAGAGAAGGATATGGTGTTTGGCGGTAGTGCCAAGTTGCGTCACGCGATTCGTGTTGCCAAGGAACGCTACAATCCGAAGGCTATCTTCATAGCTATGGCATGTGCCACAGCCATCACAGGTGAGGACATTGATAGCGTTGCCGAGGAGATGGAGCCAGAGGTTGGTGTACCAGTCATTCCGTTGCATTGTGAGGGATTCCGAAGCAAGCATTGGAGCACAGGTTTCGACGTGGCTTTCCATGGTGTTCTGCGTCAGATCGTTGAGAAGAATCCTAAGAAGAAGCAGAAAGACCTTATCAACATCATCGCCCTGTGGGGTACTGACTGGTTTACAGATCTGCTGAAGCCACTCGGTTTGAGAGTGAACTACTTGCTTGACTGTGCTTCATACGAAGAGATCCGACAGGCATCTGAGGCAGTTGCAACGACAACTTTCTGCGAAACGCTCGGCGGATATATGGGGGCAGCCCTTCAGGAGCAGTTCGGCGTGCCACAAATTGATGCGCCACAGCCATACGGCATCAAGGGTACTGACGCATGGCTCAGAGCTATTGCCAAAGTGGTAGGCAAGGAGAAAGAGGCTGAGGAGTTCATTGAAAGTGAGCACAAACGCATAGCTCCAAAGCTTGCAGAATATCGTGAATACTTCAAAGGCAAGCATGGTATGGTGCTTACTGGTTCGGCTTACGCACACGGACTTATCAGCGTACTTTCAGAGCTTGGTATCAAGAACGAGGGTGCACTTGTTTTCCACCACGACCCTATCTACGATGGCGCAGGAAAGAATCAGGACACGCTCAAGGAGCTTGTTGAAACCTACGGCGACATTCCTCACTACACGGTCAGCAAGACACGTGCTTTCCAGTTGCCACAACTTCTGAACCGCGTCAAGACCGACTTCCTCATCATCCGTCACCCAGGACTTGCATCAGTAGCAGGACACCTCGGAGTGCCTACCTTCGCGCTCGGTGATGAGCATATCCCTGTTGGCTACGATGGTATCCTGCGTATAGCAGAGATATTGGTCGGTGTATTGTCACGCACGAAGTTCAACAAGACATTGCAACGCCACGTTCGTTTGCCATACAACGACTGGTGGTTTAGTCAGACCGATCCATTCATTCTCTCTAACGACAAGAATGTGTTCAAGGAAATTGAGGAGAAACTGGAAGAAGTTAGCTAAAGAAAAAGGGCCTCTCCCCCCGCCCTGACACATACTCCGATGTTATCAACATCGGACTTCCCCCGTAGGGAGGGAGCCGGAGAGCCTAACGCAATTGATAATTGAGAATTGATAATTTATAATTGAAACGCCTTTTCGCCTTCCGGCTCCCTCCCTACGGGGGAGGGCGGGGGGAGAGGCCGAATATATATTATGAGTGAAGTAATAAAGAAGAAACCAAAGGTAATCTCCAACGTGAGATATGCCTGTGCAGTAGGCGCTACAAATACCGTAGTTGCCATAAAAGGAGCAGTACCTATCGCTAACTGCTCACCTGGTTGTCAGTTGAAGACAACCGCCATGCTAACTTTCGAGAATGCCTTTCAGGGCAGTATAGCTGCTGGTGGCGGTAACATGCCAAGTGCCAACGCAACGGAGAACGATGTTGTGTTTGGAGGTATCAAGACTCTCGACAATCTTATCAAATCAACGCTGAAGATCTACGAGGGCGACCTATTCGTGGTGCTCACAGGCTGTACTGGTGAGCTTATCGGCGACAACGTGCCTGACCTCGTCCGCAGCTATCAGGAGGCTGGCTATCCTATCGTCTATGCCAACACCCCTGGCTTCAAGGGTAACAACCTCTTCGGACATGAGGAAGTAGTGAACGCTATCATCGACCAGTTCGTAGGTCCTTACAAGGGTGAGAAGAAGAAGGGACTGGTGAACCTCTGGTTTGAGACTCCTTATTATAACCAGAACTGGCGTGGCGACTATCAGGAGCTTGCAAGAATACTCCGTGGTGCCGGACTTGAGGTTAACGTGCTCTTCGGTCCTGAGAATCCAGGCGTTGAGGCATGGAAGAAGATTCCACAGGCTCAGTTCAATCTTGTAGTATCGCCTTGGGTAGGTGTAAGGAATGCAGAGCACTTGCAGAAGAAATACGAACAGCCATTCCTCCATATCCCTGAGATACCAGTTGGCGAGGAAGCCACGGCTAAGTTCATCCGTCAGGTGGTGGAATATGCAGGTATCGACAAGACACAGTCAGAAGAGTTTATCAAGCAAGAGGCTGAGATATACTATTACTATCTGGAGCACTTCTCCGAGTTCTTTGCCGAATACTGGTATGGTATGCCGAGTGAGTTTGCCATAACTGCTGATGCAGCCTACGCATTGGCTTATTCCAAGTTCCTTGCCGACCAAATCGGACTTATCCCAAAGCGTGTCGTCATCACCGACAACACACCGGCGAAGTTCCGTCCTGCCATTACGGAGTACTTCAAGAACAACATTTCCGAGGGCGTTAGCATCGACGTTGACTTTGAGGAAGACGGTCACGAGGTGATAAAGCTCATTGAGAGCGTAGAGTTCAAGGCTGGTAAGCCGTTGATTCTTGGCACAAGTTGGGAGCTGAACCTTTCCAACGAAAAAGAGGCACTCTTCTTCGAGATCTCCACCCCATCGTCAGAAACACTCGTCGTTAACCGTTCACACATCGGTTACAGAGGTGCACTCCAGTTCCTCGAGCGCATCTATAGTGCTTCGGTGGGAGGGAAGTAAATGAAAAATGAAAAGTGAAAAATGAAAAATACAGATTAGTATTTTAGTGAATAGTGAATAACGAATAGATAAGAACTTGCTTTAGCTTGATGAGCTTCTGTAAAAGCGAATAATACTTAATACTGGCTAACGCCCCTTGCGCGAACCTCGTTCTGGTGGCTACCAGTATTAGATATTATTCACTTTTCACTATTATCTATTCACTCATAAATGCAACTTGTATTTTTCATTTTTCACTTTTCATTTTTCATTTATTTTTCCTCCTATTCTAAGGAACGGACTTGCATCGAGTTTGGAACGGATTTGAAGCGAATTAGAAGCGAATAAGAAGCGGAACTGAAGAAAAGTCAAAGAAGAGGCAGAGATCTACTATTACTATCTTAATCCCCTATGCCTTGTTTTTCAAAGTGTCATTTTGTCATTTTGTCATTTTGGAACATAAAAAGCGGCTCGTTTCACAACGAACCGCTTCAATCCATTGTTATTCTTGTGTGAATTCATGGAAATACAGATTATAAGCTAAACTAAAATTTATGACGAGTATGATAATAAAGTGTGGGTATTCTTGGGGAAAACGGCGCGTTTCACAACGAGCCATGATGTTTATCTATCATTTCTGCCAACAGAAAATATATGATGTAATGAAATTTTTGTATTAGGAATGATACTTTATATTTGTTGTTTTTGATATATATACGTCTGTTGTGTTAGCGTTTTTTATGTGTTTGTTATGCAATTTGCATTAAGTTAAAATTGCATAAGACTGAGAAACCAACATTTCGTGGCGGTTATAGTTCGGAATGATGAATTATAAGCCCAAAATGACAAAATGACTAAATGACACTTTATGCAACACGTATCAAATCTATTTACTTTATAATAAGGTTCGCGCGTAAATTAATAATGTAAATTTCTCAACGGTACGTCTTGGAAATAGTGTCATTTTGTCATTTTGTCATTTCTTTCCGTTAAACGATGTTAAAATCAGCGTAAATATTTGCATTTCTCGCAAATATTACATATCTTTGCACACGTGAGGAAGTCCAGAGTTGCTCTTTCGCTACTCTTTTCGTCCTCTCGATACTGAGAAAAGCACCGCTTTTTGCGTAGCAAAGCGTCGGCATTGTATCAGCGAAGAAACCATGAAAGACAAAAATACCGTTTTCATTCATTAATAAAATTCAAACACTATGGCAAAATTTACAGGACTTCTCCGTAAGCAGGTCGGCTCAGTCGGCGACCTCACCTTCAAGCAGGTGAACGGAATGACTATCGTATCTGAGAAAATCACTCAGATGACAAACCCACGTTCTGACGGTCAGATGCGTGTGCGCACTCGTTGGAATAACATCGTGGCTAACTACAAGGCTATTCGCCCAAAGCTGAAGAAGGGCTTTGAGACA
>CACYXI010000212.1 GCA_902778265.1 uncultured Bacteroidales bacterium
AGACGGCTCTTCAGACCATCAAGACACGCACCACCGATGCGGCATACGAGGCTATCAAAAGTGATGCGGAACGTGCCATTCCACAGGGCATGGAGTATGCGTATAACACCACGGCAATAAAGGATGGTGATTTCGGTAGCGTATATTCATGGACTACCAAATGCGGCACATACAAGAACGGCGATCAGCGCACAGCCACACACGACGGTAAGAAGTGCTGGAATGCGTGGTGGAATATCTCTGCTACAGGCAACGATGCTCAGACAATGGAAGTGAAACAGACCGTAACATATAATTCTTCGGATGCTACTTCTCAACTTGCTCACGGACTCTATGCTCTTGAGTGCAAGGCTCTTACGGAGCACTTATGCGAGACCAACCAGCACGCATATCTCACTAATAATGAGACAAATGAGACGCTCGTATCGGTGAACCTTCCAATAGGAAAACTCGACCTTCCTTGCTTCGAGGATAAATGGACTACCCTGACTACATCTTATATGTATGTGAATGAAAGAGGCAGTATCACCGTAGGCTTCACAGGCTCAAAGAAGGGTGCGAAGGACGGGCAATGGATGGAGTACGGAAAAGGTTCGGGCAAGGGCGACAACCGCGAGGGCTGGTGGAGCGCAACCGATTTCCGTCTGCGTTTCATCCCTGTCTATCAGACCGCTACCGACGCATCAGGCTGGGCAACAATCTGTCTGCCTTACACATTCATCGTTCCTGACGGCGTGAAGCTCTATCAGTTTGCAGGCATAAGCAAGGACGGCACGAAGATTTGCCTTGAGGAGGTATCAGAACCAAAGGCTGGCTATCCTTACGTTTTCCATAGCAACACCACCGCCACTCTATCCTTCTACGAGACTGGCACGGCGGTATCATCAGCCGAGACTAACGTAAACGGTCTGCGTGGCAATTTCGCTATGTCGGCAGCCAACAGATACCCTCTCAATAGTTTCGTGCTCCAGAATGGCGTATGGAACAAAGTTACAGAGCGTTTCGCCCAAACCAATTTTTCCGCCTTCATCTACAAAACAACACAGTTGCCTGTAGTAGAGGAATGGAACGGCACTACCCTACCACTCTCCGAGGCTGTAGAAACTGGTATCAGCTCACTAACCTCTAACCACTCAACTCTAACCACTACCCCAACATACGACCTCTCAGGTCGCAGGGTAAGTGAGAATCAGAAGGGAGTGGTGATAAAGGAAGGAAAGAAGCAGGCGAAATAAAAGCCCACCCAGTCCCTCCCCCTTGAGGGGGCCTCCCCCCTCACCCCCTCAAGGGGGAGTAGTTAGTATTTCCAATCAAAAAAGGTAAAAAAACATTGGGAGGCTGAAGGCTTTTATTTTGTACATAGTATTATTTTTCCATTTTTTTTGGTGATTCAAGAAAAAAAATATATCTTTGCAAACAAGAAAACAAAAAACATTAGAAAAAGATGTCAAAAAAAATAATACATAGCATCCTGTACTTTTTCGGACTTGAAAACAATCCGATTGAGAAAAGAAAGCAACTTAGCGATGCCGAGTTGTTAGCTAACGATTGGAAGATGGTTGGCAGAGACATCAGAAATGCAATGAACACATACAATGGAAGATAATGTCACCACAAATAGTTCACAGCATGTAATTGTTGCGACCCAGAAATATTCCGGGCCATTACCCCCTGCTGACGAGTTGAAGAAATACAACGAAGCATCTCCTCAAGCAGCAGAGAGAATTATAGCTATGGCAGAAAGACAAGCCGCCCATAGACAGAAACTGGAACTACAGGAGACTAAAGACAGGCGTGACATAGCAATCATATCCATAATAGCCTCAACACTCTCCGTGGGAATGCTAAGCGGTGTTATAATCTATGCTATTTCCATGCAATCTGAAGGGGCTGCAATTGCTGCAAGCATCGGTGCAATAGCATCTGTAGCAGGACTATTCCTCTATCACAAGAAGAAAAAAGAAGATTGAAAATTATTAAATGAAAAGTGAAAAATGAAAAATACAGATTAGTATTGTTGCCTGCAATTATTACGCAAGAAAAACGTAACTTGTATTTTTCATTTTTCACTTTTTCATTTACCCCCACAATCCCAATATGCTAAAACGAATCCTTATAACATCATTTTTTTTCCCATTGTCATTACCTTTGATGGCACAGAGGAACCACGTTCCAGAAGAAAGTGGCAAGGAAGTTTCCCGCAATGTCACGATTGACACCTCCAACCGCTTACAAACCATAGAGGGCTGGGGCGTATCACTATGCTGGTGGGCACACATGTGCGGAAAATGGGAAGAGAGCAAGATAGACTCACTTGTTGATTGGCTCGTCTCTCCCGATGGACTCAACTATAACATCTTCCGCTATAACATCGGTGGAGGTGATGATCCTGAGAACCGTAATTGTGAGCTTCATCACATGGCACGTGGCAAGGGCATACGTGCCGAAATGCCTGGTTTCAAGCACTATCCCACAGATACCGAATACGATTGGCAAGCTGACTCTGCGCAGATTAAGATAATGCTAAAGATTCGTGAGCGCCGTCCTGATGCTATCTTCGAGGCTTTCAGCAACTCCGCCCCTTGGTATATGACCGTCTCTGGATGTGTGGGCGGACATAAGGATAAGTGGAAGGACAACCTCCGTCCTGACTGTTACGAGGCCTTTGCCGATTATCTCATAGATGTCTGCAAGCATTTTAAGGATGCCTACGGACTGGAATTCCGTACCCTTGAACCTTTCAACGAACCACTCACCGATTACTGGTATCAGAATGGTTCACAGGAAGGATGTCATTTCGATACATCATCACAGATAGCCTTCATCAAGGTTCTGTATCCGAAGCTAAAGGCAAGTGGTCTCAATACCGTCATCTCCGCTTCTGACGAGACCTGTCTCGCCCACTCCCTCACCGCCTTAAAGGCATACCAAGAGGCTGGTATTATGCCAATGATAGGACAATGGAACACCCACACCTATTACGGCAGTAATGAAGAGAAAGCCGCACTTCGGGATAGCATTCTCTCTCTAAACTCTAACCACTCAACTCTAACCCCTAACCTAATCCTCTGGCAAAGCGAAACCGGTGACGGCGGTCGTGGTATCAGAGGCAATCTAAAGATGCTCCAACGATTGTTTGATGATATGCGATACCTTCAGCCTACGGCATGGCTCGACTGGCAATATTACGGCGAGAACGACACTCAATGGTGTCACATAACGGGCGATTTCAAATCCCAGACTATGCGTCGCCATAGCAATTACTATGTCCGTCAGCACGTCACAAGACATATAAAGAAAGGCTACACAATCCTTAACGTGGATGACAACCAAACCCTCGCCGCCATCTCTCCCGATGGCTCAGAAATCATCATAGTAGCCCTCAACAATAGCCGTGACACCGTAACAATCACCTACAACTTCCCCAACACCAAGCGCACCATTACCCTAAAACCTTGGTCGGTGGAAAGTTTTAATGTAATACCTCTCTATAAATAATCAAAACACACGGACGCATACACAATGATGCGCCCGTGTGTTCTTTCTAATCTCTAAACCCTAACCACTAAACCCTAACCTCAAAAAACACTCATGATGAATGCATAGTGGTATGGTTTATTGCCGTCAATAGTATATTGCGGAAGAGTGCGTTGCCCCCATGTGTCAATACCGCCAACACCATGGATGTTCAAGTCTATGTTAAGGTTCACGAAACGGCCACGCTGTATCTCATGCGGATGCTGGGCTGGTTCAAGGTCTTCCTCTCCATAGTCCCATGCGCGGATGCAGAGAGGCTGACAACCATCAATACGGAGGCTCTTCTTTCCATTACAGATATTGAACCAACGAACATCTGTACGACAGCCATTGTCCTGCGGATGTATATACTCGGTCTCAAACTGACTGAGCGGCATCTCATATCGTCCGATAAAGGCACTACGCTTACGGTCTGGATAGTTCTCCCACGGACCGCGACCATGATATGCAATGTTTGCATAGTCGCTTGGAATGCGCATACGCATACCGAACTTTGGAAGAAGCGGAAGGTTAGTGGCAGTAGGTCGATAGTCCATATCAACCTTGACACGTCCCTCGACTGTTATCGTGTACGTAATCGTCAGTTCCGCACCTATCGGAAGCGTTGTCTCGCTGATTATTTTCACACCGTCAGAAGCCGTCTCTGCACGGAAAGACTTATTTGTACGCTTATCCAAGGCATCACGCCATGCTCCCAGTCGCTCTGCAAAATGGGCTGCATGCTGATTGTCATTCTCCGGTTTCCAGAAATACGGTTCCAAAGGAGTATTGAGCATCTCCTCACCATCTACAATCCAACTGGTAAGTGCGCCTATGCTGTTGACGGTAATCGTTCCACGATTTGTATGGGCAACAAGTCCGTTAGCAGTCTTCTGCACCTTGGCAGGCTTACCACTCAATGATGATTCAAAACGATATGGCTGCAACACGAACTGCTCGCTTGCTACGGTAAAGCCTTTCTTTGCCCACGGCTTATCCTCTTTCAGGCGTACATAGACATTGAGAAGACGCTCACAGCCAATAGTAACGGTATCGGTAGTAATATCATATTCCTCAATTTTAGCGAATGTGTAGCGAGGCGTAATCCGCAGATTATCCCCATTACGCTCTATCAAGAACGGCTGATACACATGCTGCACTTCATAGTAGTGCGGATGAGGTGTGCGGTCAGGAGCAAGAAGACCATTAAGGCAGAAAGGTCCGTCATTAGGTTTATCACCGAAGTCGCCGCCATAAGCCCAGAATTCCTTGCCGTTTTCTTTCTTCAGAATACCCTGATCCACCCAGTCCCAGATAGCTGCTCCACAGATACTGCTATCGGCATAGATCACATCCCAGTATTCCTGAAAATTACCCACAGAGTTTCCCATTGCATGGGCATATTCTCGCATAATGAAAGGACGGTCAGTCACCTTGCGTGCCTCTTCTACAAGCCTGGATGGAGAAAGATACCCATCATCGTAGATATCGCTCTGTGCACGGTCTGTATCGCAGAATGGCAGGGCA
>CACYXI010000213.1 GCA_902778265.1 uncultured Bacteroidales bacterium
GGTGAGATGCTAGTTCCTACCATCTACAAGAATGATAACGTGATTATAGTTTCCCTTTCAATAGGAGAAGATGTGAGTGCAATTATTGAATTTTCTTAACTATCGTAATATATGAAAGTATTATTAGCCGCTCTGCCGTCCTCGTGATGCACGGTGCCGATGCCCACTCGCGCTACTTTGGCGAGGCAGCCTATCACTATATGGTGGAAGGCCGTGCCGAGGGTTACAAGTTTGTGGGCGAGCCCAACCCCAACCCTGAGAACAAGCAACTGCTCATCATCCCCGATGCCTCACACTGCGACCTCTATGATGGCGGCTACGAGGAAAAGGCAGGTCAGGGCAGGGCCAACCCAAGAACATGATTCCGTGGGATAAGCTGGCAGCGTTTTTCAAAAAGTCTATTCGTAGTGTCTAATTCTGACATCGATTCCCCCATCCTTTAATTGTTCTGGAATTCTGCACACATCTGTCTTCCCATAATGATATGGGAAGAGCACTTTAGGCTTTACTGCCTTTGCAGCCTTGATGAGTTGCTCAGGTGTCATCGTATAAGGCTGATTGCATGGCAGGAAGGCGATGTCAATATCCTTGATATCCTGCATTTCAGGAATGTCTTCCGTATCGCCAGCAATGTAGATGCGCAATCCGTCAAGAGTGATGATATAGCCGTTATCGCGACCTTTCGGATGGAACTGCGTACGTCCCTCGGTTGTGTTATAGGCAGGTACGGCCTCAACCTCGATTGGACCTAACGTGACACTTTGACTATTGGACAACACGGCACATTTACTATCATACATTTCTGCGCAACGCTTATTCATCACCAACTGCGTGCCGGCTTTTGACAGTAACTTGATAGCCTCTTTGTCAAAGTGATCGCCGTGCTCATGTGTCACGAATATATAGTCAGCCTTGGGCATCATGCTATAATCGATTGTCTTGTTGCCAAGTTTTCTCACTGGGTCAATCTCTATCTCCTTGCCGTCATACTCGATGCGGATACTGGCATGAACCAAGGCATGGAACTTCACCGTCTTGCCACTCTTAGTCTTGAAGACATCCACCTCATAGGTATCTGTAGTGACAGGCTTACCTGCTTCTTTCCATGCAAGGATACCTCCTTTCAGATTCACGCACTTATAACCCTCCGCTGCCAGTTTTCCTGCAGCGTTAGCCGAGCGACGTCCGCTTCTGCAATATACGGCTATCGTCTTGTCTTTTGAAATAGCCGCCTTAACCTTCTCGGTAAAATCGCTTTGTGCCTGATCAATGTTCACAGCACCTTCGATGTGTCCTTCCTTGAACTCATCAACTGTACGTACATCCAGTACTACGACATTAGTGTAGTTTATCAACTCCATGAATCCTTTCACGTCTGCATTTTCATAACTCGCTTGAGCACAAGCTGCATTCAGGCCTAAAGAGGCCAAAAAACAAGCAATCATCTTTTTCATCTTCATTCTGTTTTTTGCTAACGGTCTAGTTATATATAAACATTAACTGTATATCCTCATGTTGCGTGCAAATATACAAAAAAAAAGAGGTATTACAAATGACTTCGTAGTCAAATTTCCTAAACTATTATAATAATTTCCAAAAAAAATAGTAAATTTGCAGCAAATAAAGTATTTTTATCATAAGTTTTAATATGAATAGAATGTTTGACCTAATAGATGCCACTGGGTCGGGCGACAAAAGAGACCCTCGTATGCGTAACGTAGAGGCAGAGATGATACGGAGTCATGAATTATGCCTGAAGATCTCATCCAAGAAACCTACCGATCCAGATTACAAGCGTCTGCTGGAAGAACTGTTCCAATGTGAGATTGACGACAGTGTAGCCATTGTTTCTCCCTTCTATTGTGATTGTGGCTGCCGAATGACAATCGGGAAAAATATCATCATCAACAAAGGAGCAACCATACTCTCTCCTGGCAAGGTAGTGATAGAGGATAACGTGCTGATCGGTCCCGAAGTTAAGATTACGACGGTCGATCACGACCTGCACGACAGGCATAACCTCTTTCACTTCGGCAAGGTGACGATAAAAGAGAATGCGTGGATATGCATCGGTGCCATCATCTGTCCGGGCGTAACCATTGGTAAAAATGCCGTCGTTGCTGCAGGTGCTGTGGTGACAAAAGATGTTGAACCGAATACAATAGTCGGCGGCGTGCCTGCCAAGGTGATAAAAAAGATAGAAGTATAAAATATGAAAAAAGTAATTGTGATATCTACGAGCCTTAGACGGGGCTCTAACAGCGACATGCTCGCTGACCAGTTTGTGGAAGGAGCAAAGGCTGTGGGAAACGAGGTGGAGAAGATTTCTCTCGTTGGCAAGAACATCCAGTTCTGCAAGGGTTGTCTGGGTTGCCAGAAACTTGGGCACTGTGTCATCAATGATGATGTGAACGACATCATGGCCAAGGTGTTGAAAGCTGATGTGGTATGCTGGGCAACACCTATCTACTATTACGAGATGAGCGGCCAGATGAAGACCCTCATAGACCGCATGAATGCGATGTATGAACAGGATTATGCGTTTCGTTTGACGGGCTGGATAGACTGCTATCCCAAGAGTCGCTTGGCAGGAACGCTTTTCTGCGGAGGTGTGAATGCCCCTCGTGAGATTGAGGGCAATCCCAAGTTGCATGTGGCATACGAATTAGGAAAGAGACTGTGATTAAGGTAAATGACCTACAAAACACATCATTTATGATAGACCAGATTATTGACTACAACAAGACATTTGTGGCAGAGAAGGGCTACGAGAAATACATCACCGACAAATATCCAGACAAGAAGTTGGCTGTGCTGTCGTGTATGGACACCCGACTGACCGAACTGCTCCCTGCGGCGCTCGGTCTGAAGAATGGTGATGCTAAGATTATCAAGAACGCTGGAGGCTTGGTGATTTCTGCTTTCGATTCTGCCATGCGTAGCCTTATCGTAGCTATTTACGAGTTAGGTGTGGAGGAGATTATGGTTGTGGCGCACTCACATTGTGGGGCCTGCCACATGAGCTATGACCACTTCCACGACGAGATGATTGCCCGTGGTGTGACGGATGAAACGCTTGACACCATCCGCAAGTGTGGCATCGACCTCGACCAGTGGTTGGAGGGATTCAAGGACACACCCGAATCCGTCCGCAAGACTGTTGAGACCATCAAGACCCATCCACTTGTTCCCAAGGATATCATGGTCCGAGGATTCATTATTGATTCAGAGACAGGAGCATTGGAAGAGATTAAAGCATAGCCCCATTATTATAATAATGTAGGAAACGCTTGCCTTAAGATATTCAAAAAGATTGGGGCTATTGCATCATAATTCGGAAATGTTTCGTATATTTGCACTGAATTATTAAACGAAACACTTATGAGCACTAAGACAATGAACCAAGTCATCGCCAACTACTTCAAGACGCAAGAAGATTGCACCTTTGGAATAAATATAGGAGGAAAAGAATATGACAACAAACAATCCATTGCTCAAAGTCGTTTCCGCCGAGTACGTGCACGACTACACACTGCGCCTGACGTTCAACACGGGCGAGGTGCGGCTGGTGGACTTCACGCCGCTGATGCAGAAGGGCATCTGCCGCAAGCTCCAAGACCTCGACTACTTCAAGTCGTTCCGCCTCGACCCCTTCACTGTCGACTGGAACGACGAGATTGGCTTTGCGCCGCGATACCTCTATGAGAGGGGAATGGCAGCGTAGATAATAAAGGTACAGACAGAAAAGAGATTCGGGAGGCCGATGCTGGCGATTCAGCGTCGGCCTCCCGAAGTTTATTATTCATCATTCGTATCAAAAATTTCTGGCGGGAATCTGATTTCATCCTCTGGATCATCAAGATATTCGTCGTAGTGGTCTTGGAAATAGGATGCTTCATCTTCAATCTGGCCGATGCCTCGTCGTCGAACCTCCTGCATCTGCCTCAGAATAGCTCGGCGATGGGCGACAACATAATCAAACATCTGTTGTGTCGTGGTTAACTTCTCATTGCAATACCACTCGAAATGCCCGCTGATGTCCGGCCAGTCATTGTGTCGCCTTACCAGAAGATTGTCGCCCAACTTTCCGACGACTTCAAATGTTTCTTCCTCCATTTCATAGCCAGGCTCAATGTCAATCCAATAGAAATATTTCCCCAAGTCAGTTGGCCATTCATTTTCTAATGACTTTACCGTCCGCTGTGGCTTCTTTTCAGAAACGACTGCATGACGTTCAGCGATTATTCTATTCTCTGCGCCTCTTGAATTGCTTTTCTTTGGCTCTATCAGCCAAGCATAGCCAATCATATAAGCCACAAAGAACAGGACAATGATGACAATATCAACGGTCTTGAATTTCTTTTGAGCCATAATCGTGTTAAACTCCGACAGGACGATTCCTCAGTGCCTTAATCATTGTTCGATAATGAAGATTGATTGCATTATGGTTTTTGTCCAGATTCAAAGGCGGATTGAATGAGTTAATCAATTCCGATTCTTCGTTCTTATAATTTGAATTGGGCACAAAAAGCACCAAAAGGTTTTGCATCATCCATTTTGTGATGGCGTTCTCGTCACGTTCACAATACTTTGTTTTTGTAGAGTCAGGCTTTTTGCCACGGGGTACTAATTTGTATCCCCAAAGGCATCCTAAAGACTTGCGTAAAGTTGACCTTCCTGCATTATTGCCTGTTAGATGGGTTTCATAGACGCGATTATAAAGAGTTTTACCCGTCACTCCCGTATAAAGAACACGATATTCCACACCCTGAAATTCCAGCGTTGTAAACTCTGGTTGCTCTGCCATCATTTCAGTGGGAAGCATCACATCCGGCCTAAGCAGAAAGATGTAATTTCCCGGTGCTTTGGCTGGAAGTCCCTTCGTCATATCGGAGGGGTCAAACAATTGGTACGTGCTAATTGCTTTCATTCTAATTCCATCTTCATTTTGTCGATAACAGTAGAAGAAGCCTTTTTTCCTTTTTCAATAAAGAAGTTCTTTATAGAGCTTTTGGTGACTTTCTTGTTTCCGTGACTATCAGACCATGCCTCATATTCGTTTTTCCAATGCTCTATATTATCCAATATGACAGCATCTGCATTAGCTCTTAATCTTGCTTCCACATTACTTGCGGCAATATTCAATTTCGTCCACTCTTGATGTTTAATCAAATTAGGGCAGTGCCTTACACTTAGCATTTCATAATAATCCTCTCTTCCACTTCGATAAAGAGTAGGATTAAAACCATCAGCCAATTCAGGATATTTCCTTATAGTGTAATCAAATATCTCGTCGCATATCTCTTCCGCCGTCATCTTGGCCAATTTCTTTTGAGACTCTTTTGCGGTTTTCTCCCTTTCTTTCCACATTGCCCGATTCTCTTTGGCCTCCTCTTCTCTTTCTTTCCAATAGGCTTCATCGTCATCTGGTCCAATCAAGCCAAAAGACATATTGTCTGCTATTTCCTCGCATGCAGCATCCAAATCCTCTGATGGCATATACCATTTTAGTTTGCTGAAATAGCAAGCCGCCAAAAGACGCTGCTGCTCGTCTATTTTTGAATTATTAGTAGTAGCCTCCAACTCCTTCAACAACTTATCATTGTTGCCAGACATCATTTCATCTAAGCTCTCTTTTGACAAGTTGATGAAATTCAATGATTCTATATCAGATGGATTAAGATGTAGAATATCTATCAGTTTTATCTTATGATTTATATCCATTGCTCTATTTCGTTTTAGTTTTCAGAGAAAAAGTTCAAATTCTACGACTAGATTTCAACAAAAAAGTATCGTATTCTTCTTCATCGTCTACACGAAATGTTTTTCAAGCCATTCGGCCTGTTCTTCGTTTAACTTCTTGTACTGCACATATCTGCTAATGCCGTGCTTCTCCAAATCATCATGGTCGAGACCTTCACCATGATAGACACCGCTCGTGTTCTTTAGCTTAAAACAAGAAGTGTCGTGTTTGTAAGTGCCGCGCCAGTACTTTTTATCGTCTCTGACGCTGTCGGTTTCAATGACTTCAAGGCGATACATCACGCGGTTGTGTTCTACATCAGATATAAACAAATAGACGATGTCGCCTATCTGCATCTTCTTATTGGCTTTCTTCCAATAAGCAATTCCAAGGTCGCGGATGCAACCGATGTGGTCAATGAGGCTTTCAAGACCGATAAGTAAATAGCTGTTCATAATCTTATTCCTTTCTGAAAGACCTTGCTCCATTCCCAACGGGCAGGGAGCGATATCTCTCGTAAAACTTCCATAAAATCTGCGACTCAAGGTTCTTTGCGTCTTGCGAGTTCTTCAAGCAGTGAAACGTATAGACATAAGCCCCGTAATATTTCATATACTGGTAACGTGAGCAGGGCTGATGCCAATGCCCTCTCATGTATGTCTCATCGTCACGGATGCTATCCAAGTTTTTCAGATGCTCAGTCAATCTATGTCGAAGATTGTCCGCTTTGCCAATGTATATCACAGGACTGGTTCCTTTCGGATATACAAATTTCGTATTGTCAGCAGAAACGATGATATACACTCCAGACCCCGTAGTCACATCTATGATTTCATCCTTAGACAGATTTAATTCATCATCATGCCCACGTGTCAACCGAAAAGGCTGGCTATAGTCAGATACTTTCAAGAAACCTAAATCTCTACGCATATTCTTCGCATTTACGAACGCAAAATTAAACAAAAAACTCCAAATTCGATGCTCAAAAATGCTAAAATCACATAAATTGAGGCCAATTTATTCATTTTTTCGGCCAAATGTGCGCGGATTGAAAGAAAAATTGCTATCTTATAGATCAGGGGACGGTTCTCTGATCTGTTACTACTCTTTGAATAATCCCGTAGCTGAAGCCCGTTATTCGGGCCAGTTGTCTGAATCCTGCACCTTGATTGCATAACTCTTTTATGATTTTGTTTCGTTGATTCTTCTAAAATTCTGGACATCCATTGCATTATCGTTGCTATACTGTAATCTCAGCAATTCCTTTATTCCCGTATCTGATATAGAGTGGGCAGGCTCATCGTAGCATTCCACCAACTGATGGAGACTTCGCTGAAACTGCATGTAGTCCTCATCATCCTCAAAGATGTCTTGGCGGTTAATGCCACGCAGCATTACGTGGTAGATACCTGTGCCACTTGTCTTGCGTGCTTGTCTGGGCATATTTATTGTTTTATGTTGCACCAAAGGTACATAATTATTGTAATATGTCAGCATACTTCGTAAACCTTTAATGTTATATAACAGATCAGAGAACCGCATTCTATGGTAAATTCCAAACATATTATGCGATTTAACTATATATTTAACATTTGAGTATCTATGCAGCTGATTTATTTATCTGATAGACA
>CACYXI010000214.1 GCA_902778265.1 uncultured Bacteroidales bacterium
CAAAGGTAACACTTTTCTGCGACATACGATACGTTGTACTAAGATATTTTGGTTAGTCAACGTGGAGCTATCCACGGACAATCTCCCCTGCGCCAAAATTATAAAATACAGTTTACTCCTTCCAATCAAGGGTCACGAGCGGAAATACTAATCTGTATTTTTCACTTTTCATTTTTCATTAAATCACAGATCCGCTTCTAATTCGTTTCTAATCCCATTCAAATCCGTTGCAAATCCCATTCCTGTATGGGAGATTGAAGGGCGACAAAAGGATAATAAATGAAAAATGAAAAGTGAAAAATACAAGATACAAGATACACTTTTCAATCAATGGCCATGAGCGAAAATGCTAATCTGTATTTTTCATTTTTCACTTTTCATTTACTCATTTACCGGTAAAGGCTACTCTCCCCACTTCGCCTCTACGTGCTTGCCCAGACCGCCCATCTGATTAGCGGCGCGAACCGTCCATTTCTCGCCCGGCTTGGCACTTACTTTGTAAGAGGTCTCGGTAGTGAAGAACCACACCTTGCCGTCCTTGCACACCACGTAGAGTAGGGCATCGTCGCTACCAGTCCATGAAATCTTGTTCGAAGAGACCGTAACGTCCGTTGGGTCGGTGGCATTCTTCGCTATTGCTTGTGCCTCCCAAGCACCGAGAATTTTTGGAATGTTGTATGCCCTGGCATTGATTTCTGTAAGGAACGGCGCGTTGCTGTGCTGTATGCCATCGGGATCGGTGTAGATAGAGCGACGCTGGGTGAGGTCGAGTTTTTGACCGTTTGACTTTAGCGTGGTGTTGTACTCGGTGAAGAGTGCTGGCCAGTTGCCGCCCGACATGTCCGCCCATCCGTTGTAGCCGTTGTTGTCGCGTGTTATCGGTTCGCTATCCACCTGCGTGTTGAGCCAGATGGCGCGTGGGGTACCCTTGCTCCATGGACGACCGAGGTAGTAGGTCACTTCAGGAGTCTCGTTCTTGATGTAGCAGTCGAACATCACGAAGCCGTATGTTCTTGGTTCAGAAGGTGCTACGATATAACCGGCACGTCCGCATTGCTGAAAGGTGACACCATTATACACCACATCGCCCTTGCCACAGATATAGTCGGTACGACCGCGGATAACGCCACCTTCGAAGTAGTAGCGACCTGTCTGCTTATCGCTTACGTAAGTGTCCTGATAGCCCCATAGACACATATTCTTGACGATGGTCTTGTCGGCGCAGTCGTGCAGCACAATGTTTCTGCCCGTGCTATCGTCCATAGTGTTCTTCATGGTGAAGTCCTGAAGGTATGTATTGTCACATTTCTTCTCGATGATGAGCACGTCGCCGTTGCCGATGCCCTCCAGAGGGTTTGCCTTTCCGAATCCGTTGTCCCAGTTGGCGAGAGGCACGATATTGGTAAAGATGGTCTTGTCGCGATCCTCACCTATTATAGATGTATTAGGAGCTTTGAGAAAAAGTCGAGGGTCGTTATATTCTCTTCCGTCACCGCCAGTAGTCTTTCCCTCGGTAGCTATCTCATATTCGCCCTGAAGGATGAAGATACGGAAGCGCTCGTCCTTATCCTTACGGTTGTTTGCCGCCGCGATAGCCTCGCGCAGCGTACCGTCCTTCGGCACGATGAAGTCATACATAGCCTTGGTCTGTGCCGTTGTCGACAAGCCCATAGTTAGTGAAAAAAACAAAGAAATTGCTATCCTATTCATATTCATTAAAAGTTATCTGGCACAAAATTACATAAAATTTTCCATTTTTCGTGTATTCGCCATTATTATTTAACATACAAAAACATATTTCAAGACTAAGTACGAATTACTAATTACCTAAATTCAATTACGAATTACTAATTACGAATTACCGATATACTTTTTTCAGCTAAGAATTAAGCGATAAAAAACAAAATAGGTAATTAGTAATTCGTACTTATTAATTGAAAACAGGTAATTCGTAATTAGTAATTCGTAATTGAATTTCTCTTTGTAATAATTGCAAATTTTAGCGTAAAAATAGTGCGTATTTGCGCAATAAAACGATTGCGAATAGTAAAATGGTGTTTGTTTACACCTTTTCTAATTATTTCTAGTAAAATTATTTGGCGAAATCGTAAAAAAAGTGTAATTTTGCCACCGTGAAACTGTTAATGCCGAGAAATGCTCTGTAAATGTGTGCTATAAATACACTCAAGGAGTATGAAAAAGGGGAAAAAATCTCGGCTGACGATAACTATCTTTTAAAACAAGGAAATAGATATGAAATGCATTATTTCAATGATAGGGACAATGATGCTAACCGCAATGCCAGCATTTGCTAACATAGCAGAAGGCACATCTGGAGACTGCAATTTGGTTATCGATAATGATGGTAATCTCAATGTTTCTTCAGAGAATGATAACGCTGTTCTCGGTACATGGGAGGGCGACTCTGCACCTTGGAGCAACTATAAGGAGGCAATCACTACAGTTGCTTTCTCAACTCCTGTGAATGCACAGACCTGCACCAATATGTTTAACGGATGCTCTAATCTCAAGGCCGTATATCTCGATAACTTCTATACCAACGATGTTACCGATATGAGCTATATGTTTGCTAACTGCACATCGCTCGAGGTAGTGGAGTTTGGCATGACCGTAAGCCCATTAGACGAGGACGCTTGCTTTTCCAAGGGTGTGTTCACCGCATATCGCGACAACTTCCTTACAAGCAATGTGACAAGCATGGCATCTATGTTCGATGGTTGTAAGTCATTGCAGTCATTCAGCATCACTAACCTTGACGTTCACAGCGTAATGGATTTCAGCGGTATGTTTGCCGATTGCATCGCGTTTGAGTCAATGGATATGACCAACCTCACCGTTCATAAGAATGCTAACGTAGAGAATATGTTCAGCAACTGCAAGAACCTTATGAGTATCACTAATCAGAGCGTGTTCCCATCAGAGCTTGAGGACGCAACATTCATGTCACTCCCTACAAGAGGTGTTTGCTCTGTTGACCTGCCAATGGATTGCTTCGACGACTATGCAACAGCAAAGGGGTGGAAGTATCTCTTCATTGCAAATGAGGATGGTGACTCAAAGAATATGTCACTCCAGGTAACGACTGGTATCAGCAACATGGCTGTTGTTGACGATGCAAAGGCAGCGGTATTCACTTTCGGTGGTGAGCGTGTTTCTGCTCCAGTCAAGGGCTTGAACATCATCGACGGCAAGAAGGTGATGGTGAAGTAAAAAGATAAACTATTGTTTTTTAATGTTAAATCGGCTCTCAGGGCAGCTCAGCAATGATGCTTCTCTGGGAGTTTTTTCTTTCAATAAGATAGTCCGCGCACGCGGTTGGCATTTAATCTTTTTGTAAAAAATGAAGTCAAGACTCGAACTAGTAAACATAAGCGTGCTCAACGTGGGGTGTGCGAAGACACAGCACAAGTGGGGTGGTACGGATATTTCATCGCCGTTCGCCCGACTATACTTTGTCACGGCAGGTAAGGCTACGTTGCACTTCAATAATCTTGATATTGAACTAAAACCAGGGTATATGTATCTCGTGCCAAGTTTCATGCCGCATAGTTATGTGTGCGACCCAGGGTTTGAGTTCTACTATATGTTCGTGTACGAGCGTTACGGCGATTCAACGGGCTTCTTCGACATCTACCGATTCCCGTATGAGGTTAAGGCGAATGAGGCGGCAGAACTGCTGTTCAGGAATTACTGCAACCTGTATCCGCAACTCTCTTTGCCTTATGCAAGTGCAGAGGATTTCAACAATCATCCTGCTTATCGCGACTATGCCACTCGCTATAAGGCTATGGAGCGTTATGAGAAGATGCAGTTACAGGGCTTTGTATGGATCGTGGCTTCTTATTTTATGAAACATGCCGAGAAACTTACCGACAATACCGATGAGCGTGTGCTGAAGGTGTGCTCGTATCTAAAAGAGCATATCGGCGATAAAGTGGTACTTGATGAGCTGTCGGATGTGGCTTGCGTCACGAAGTCGCACCTTGGCAGATTGTTCCGTTCTGCCTTTGACATGTCGCCTATTCAGTATGCCATTCGCTGTAAGATTCAGTATGCGCAGGGCTTGCTGCTGACTACGGATATGAGCGTGAGGACGGTGGCTGAGAAGATTGGCATTGATGATGTGTCGTACTTCATCCGTCTGTTTAAGAAGACTATCGGTTTCACGCCACTTGACTATAGGGAGAGGTTGAAGTATTAAAGCCTAACCCGTCCTTCCCAAAGGGAAGGCTCCACCCCCCTTACCCCCTCCAGGGGGAGTAGATACTATTTCTAATCAAAATAACATACAAAGATGCCGCTTACGGAATCATCCATAAGCGGCATTACTATATCGCATTCCTCCCTTTGGGAGGGCCTGGGTGGGCTTATTTAATCTCAATACATTGGCACTCCTTAGCCTTTTCCTCTGGCGTCATCTTTGGGATGTCGATGTAGAGAACGCCGTCAGTCATCTGGGCGGTGATGTTCTGCTTCTCTACGTTATCAGGTAGAGCCAGACGCTGCTCGTACTTGCTGTAGCTGAACTCACGACGGATGTACTTTTTCTCCTTGTTCTCATCCTTGGTGTCGTTCTTCTTCTCCATTGCAATGATGATGTCGCCGTCAGAGATAGAGACGTTGAAATCCTCCTTGGTCATTCCAGGGGCAGCAATCTCAACCTTGTAGCCCTTATCGTCCTCAGAGACGTTGATGGCAGGAGAGGTGCTGTGGAACTGTGGCGTTATCCAACTGTCGTTGAAGAAGTCGTTGAACAAAGAAGGGAAGAAACCCTGATTACTTGTTTTAGCATAAATTGGTAACATAATTAAATCCTCCATTTAGATGTTAATAAATTAAGTTCTAAAAAGGTAGTGGATCTGCCTCATGTCAACTGGGTGTAGGTCTTTATGCCTTTCACCCACCAAAATGCAAACAAGGTGCCAGTGCCACTCATACTGACACGCTCTGTC
>CACYXI010000215.1 GCA_902778265.1 uncultured Bacteroidales bacterium
GAAGCCTTCATCTTCAGGCTTCTCAACATTACTGCCGACGTTCTTCTCGTTGAGGCATCGGCTGACAGTTCTATAGATAATGTCCTCGAACTGTTCTTCATTTAAAACAACTATATTCTCCATAAATATTTTGAAATTAAACTTTTCGGCTGCAAAGGTATTTCAAAAAATTCACGGAAATAAAAAGGGGAAACGAGACGCGTCCGCAACATATTGAATGACAATACATTGCGGACGCGACAGGGGAAACAAGCGGGGGAAACTGAGGGGAACGAAATGAAGTTTCCCCTACTCAGAGGGGACTAATCAAGCAAATACGAGAACTCTTCTTTCAACTTTTGGGTAATGGGTAGTTTGTGGGGGCTGTAGTCTTTATTGTATTTACAGCCTACTATTTTACAGAAGTATTGATACCACTCGCTAAAAGTGTTCGGTTTCTTGCGAGGCAGTATCTTTTTGCTCTGGTAGATGAACAGCGCTATTTTAGCGTACTCAATAGTGCTTCTTTTCTTAGCGGGGTCTGTCAGACTATCTTCAAGTCTGTCATAATAGTTAATGTTGTTTGGACCAATACCCTTAAATGGTGCGTTGAAATACTCGGCAAACTCTGATGGCAATTTTCTCTTGATTATTTTGGGGACTATCTGTTCGGAAGTACCATTAGCTGATTGAGGTTCCTGTGGCTCTACTGCCTCATTTTGAATAGCAGATGCCATTTCCTTAACTTGTGAGGATGCTATTTTAGCAACATCTGCACGATTCTTGTTCCATGGTCTTTCTATGTTGAACACATCACAGACAACATTGACAGCCTGGCAATATATCATACCGATGTTGCAAATGATCTCCTGATAGCCGTCCGCCTCTTTGGAATGTATGATTTCATGCTTGAGCAATGGACTGAGATAATTCCCCAGCGTCTTATTGATGTCCATCTCCCACTCAATGACAAACATGGCTTCTTCGTATTTACCCTTGAATAGTTTGAGAGCTTGCTCCATGTTGCGAGAGTCGATGACAAGGTTATTATATTCCGACTCAATATGGGGCATTGCGTCATACAGGGCTTTCACATATTTATTATAAACATGTGCCATCAACTCAAGATATTCCTCAAAATCGCTACGCATCACCCTTCTGTAATCAGGGTCTTTGTAATCTTCTTCTTTCCACATTCCGTTATCAAACGTCCTTGGGTATGCTCCTTTCTGGAACACAAAGCTTTTGATGGCACGGAATGCTACCAGACTTGATTCTATATACTTTGTTTTACTATCTTCCATTGTTGTTATCCTGTAAAATGTCTAAATACTATTGTGTCTATTTCCATTTCTCTATTCGTGTTTCAACTTCTCCTTTTGGAAGTCGAGGGTTTATCCGGAACAATGCCGCCAGCTTCTTCGAGGCTTCAGTATGGGAAAGCAGTCCCAGTTCTACCAGTTGGTCGAATACGTAGAGAATGCCTGAGACCTTGATGCCTCGTTGTTCGGCACGATTCCGTAACTGGCGATCTCCCGTCAGGATTCTGCAATCTGTCAATGACTTCGCATAGTAGATGACTGTTGAATCTGTCAAGGTCAAGTTGCCGCCGCACTCGAGATTGAACTGATAAAGATTGGTGATGTCTGTAGCGGGATAGTCCTTGACGACGAGCATTCCCTTGTCTATCAATTGCTGAATGGCCTGTGCCTGATTGGGACGGGTAATCTCGTTGACAACGAAATCGACAGTATGAACCCTCATTTGCAGACGGAAGAATGTATCCAGCAGTCCTATGTCATACAAATCCAAAAAGATATTTGTATCGTTGATTACTATCTCCATCCTGCTATACCAACTCTAATTGTTCACGGACTACGTTGATTGACTCGTTCAGCAATTCGGATGCCTTGGAGAAGGTTATCAGTTCCGAGGCCAGGGCGCGATACACAAGGCTGGTAAAGCGGCCCGACTTCTCATCATGATAGGTACTCTTCTCGACCTGCTCTTTGAAAGCTGGATTCTGGTTCTTGGTAATGCAGAAATATTTGTAGCGAGATTCGCTGATAATCTCTAACTGCTTGGCCTTGAACATCTGAGCCTCTACGGATATACCAAAGTTGGACTGTATGGCACGAAGTTCTTTCAGCGAAATGTCATGGCGCGATACGCCCAGAATTCTTTTGAATACATCCTGGGAAATCAGCATCTCGTTAGCGAAAAGATTGCAGAACCGCTCAATGTCCTTCTGCGGAAGCGACTCGTCAAAATCCAACATCAAATGTCCCAACTCATGCATAGCGGTAAAGCGCTTTCGCTCCACTGGGAAATTCTTGTTGAGAACGATGATAGGCTTGCTGTCACCGACGAATCCACTCAGACCATCGAAAGTATCTGGAGCATCCATCTCAATGACCTTTACACAATGCTCTTCCAACATCTCAATGACGTATGGGATGCCATCCTGCCCTAATTTCCATAGGTTCTTCACCTCTTCAGCAATGCGATAAACGTCAGATGGCGCAATCACGGAATTTTCCTTGATGGGATTAACGAAGTTGGAGTCAATGCCCAAAATTTCCTCTATCTCAATGTACCTCTCTATTCGGTCGCGTATTTTCTCCTTGATAGAGTTTTCTTCCTTGACTCCCATCTTCGACTTTTTGCGAAACTCTATTCTGTCTAAAGAAACAGTGAATGGACGTAGCAGGTAGTCGGGCTTAACGCTAAGAGCATTAGCCAGGGCGATAAGATTAGTAGAGCTTGGCAACATCTTGCCAGACTCATACTTGGATATGGTCTGCTTTGAGACCAAGTTGTTCATCTTCGCACAAAGGTCATCCATCGACATTCCATTGATAACCCGTGCAGTCTTCAATCTTGCTCCAAAAATCTCTTTCAGTTCCATATTGCTCATTATTTTGGCGACAAAGTTACAAATATTTTTCTAATTTGTCAACCAAATTAAAGAAAAAAGTGAAGAAATAGCACGAAATCCAACTTTTTTCTTGGAAAAACCATATAAAAAAGTTGTTTTTCGTGCATATTCCGCCTTTGAATTGGTTGAAAGTTGAATTGCGCTTAGTGTTTTTCTACTTTTCAACCTTTCCATTCTTCGCTTTCTTTGCTGCCAAAAGTTTGTCGGCTACTATCTGGGCTTGCTCGGAAATACCTACACGGATATACTTTTCAAAGACCTTTTCCGACTGATGGCCAGTGATACTACGCATCTCCTTACTTGACAAGACTCCCATCTTATAGAGATTGGTGGTTCCGCTTCGTCTTGAAGTATGAGACGACACGAGTTCATACTTCGGACGTATAACCTCCCCATGTTTGTTGCGCTCCCACAATGGATTACCGTTGTGCGATTCGGCTAACTTATGCTGTTTGTAGTACCATTTGCGCTCGTTTTCCGTAAGTTTCTTACCAGACTTCTTCTTTTTGAGCAGTTTGGCATAGGTGTCCTCTGCCCGCCTCTCAACAGCGGTCAGTACCGTGACGAACTTCTCTTGAAGCGAAGGTACATCTTTCGACAGCTTTTCTGCGACAACTTTAATTTTGACATTCATCTGCTGCTCTGTCAGAACAGGGAAGTCGTAGTGATACTTCTCACATAGTTCATTCACACGTTTGTCCACGATTGGCACGTTGACAACATTCCCGGTTTTCTTCTGGGTCAAACTGATAACGCCCAACCCTGTGTCGTAGGTAATGAAGTTCTCTTCACGCAACTTGCTATAGTCGCTGTATCGCTGACAACTGAAGTAGCCCAACAGGAAAACGTCACGTACCATTTCTTCCATGCCCTCCAACTTCATGCCATACATAGCATCGATTTCTTCGTCGGTCAGGTATATCTCAGCCCGTTTCTCTACCTCTTTGACAGTACGTTCTTTCCATACCTTCAGGGAAACAGCGTTCGTGTTATAGCCTTCTTCCGCTGCAAGGTTACAGAGTTTACGGAAACAGGTCACATATTTATTCACCGTATTAGGCATCATCCCTTTCTTCTCCAGAAACAATGAAAACCTGTCGGCAAAGGGCTTGGTAATTTCACTGAATGGAATATCATTCGGACAATAAGCATGCAAACTTTTTCCGAAGTTCTTCCAGATTTGTATGCTGCCATCAGAATACTTGGCATTACTACCGTGCCGGATAGTGCCGTTGGTAATGCCGTTGAAGAAGTTGGCATAAAACGCCTTGACATATTTGAGGCTTTCGTCATTGACCTCAGTGTCAGGCACAAAAACAGGAACCTCAGTGTTGACTATATCGGAAAGAGCCTTTTCAAGTATGGGCTTGTCGTCTTTAGAGTTCAGTTTGTTGTCATCGTAGAGTTGGTCGATAGCCAAGAACACCTTGCGTTCCATATCGAGTACTCGCATTCCTTCTTCCGACGATTCGTATTTGACCAATGCGGACTTACTCTTCAAGGACTTGTTCCATTCCTTGACATCAACCATGATGCCAGTGCTTACACAAAACAGAATTCCCTTGCGTCGTGTTCTGACGTATAGCGGTGCCTTGCCATCGGTCTTGGTAGTTCTTAAAAATAACTGTGACATATTACATCGTTTTAAAACCGATGCAAAGGTACAAATTTCTTTTGAAAGTTGTAGCCAATTTGTAGCCAAATTTTTCAGAATCTCAAAACTTTAACATACGTTCAGAAATAGATTTATAATTATAACTTGCTGATATTCAGTTTCTTATTATTTCCAATCATTTCTAAAGATTTCATCATTTAGGGTTCAAGCCCATCCTGAAGCGCCAGAAAAACAAGGAGTTAGACAAAAATCTGACTCCTTTTTCTTTTTTCTACGGAACACGTAGGGAACACGCTGTCGGTGGTTTGAAGATATAAAACGGATTTTTGTTGTTTTGTCTGTGTCCCGCTTAGGATAGAGTAGTTTGACCAGGAGGACGGGCTGTTCAGATTTGAGAAGAGAATGGCGGATTAACAATTATTATGTCCTAAAATTA
>CACYXI010000216.1 GCA_902778265.1 uncultured Bacteroidales bacterium
CACATCAGCACCTCCGAGTGAGATAAGGTCTGAGTAGATTGGCTCTGTGCTGAGACGCAGATTTGACTGCACGTCACCACCTCTCTGACTCATTCCGTGAACCTCAGCCTGCTTCAGATACAAGCCAGCCTTAGTTGCAGCCTCACCTATGATTGTAGCGATAGAGAGGATACCTTGTCCTCCAACACCGCAGAGAATTATATCTTTTTTCATTTTTACTTTCCCTCCTTTGCTTTAGCCTTTTCACGAGCATGACGAGAAGCTGTTTGGATGCACTCTCTTCTTGGAATAATGACACTAACGCCCTCATAAGCCAACTCCTTGCGGATAAGGTCTGCGATAACAGGAATATTCTTTGGAAGTGGAGTTACAACGTGAAGATGCTCAGGATCCATACCAAGACCGAGACAGATAGCCTCGAACTTATTGGTACCGGCACTATCCTGACCACCAGTCATACCTGTGGTGAGGTTATCAGAGATAATTACTGTGATAGGAGAATTATCGTTGATAGCATCAAGCAGACCTGTCATACCAGAATGAGTGAATGTAGAGTCACCGATGATGGCGATTGAAGGACGAAGACCAGCATCTGCAGCACCCTTAGCCATTGTGATAGAAGCACCCATATCCACACAAGAAGCAAGAGCCTTAAATGGAGGCAGAGCACCGAGGGTGTAGCAACCGATGTCACCGAATACGCGGGCATCCTCAAACTCATCAATGATCTGACGCAAAGCACCATAGACATCTCTATGACCGCAACCCTGACAAAGCTGTGGAGGACGTGCTGCAAGGTTCTTTGCAGGAGCAAAGCCCTCTGGCAGTTCTACGCCAAGTGCCTTTGCTACGCTATCAGGAGTAAGCTCACCATAACGGGGGAGATCACCAGTATAGCGTCCCTTGATAGGAGCAACATCACCAATGATGCGACGTGCCTCTTCCTCAACAACAGGCTGACCATCCTCTACAACGAGGATCTCGTCACATTCCTTTGCCAACTGCATAACTTTCTCTGCTGGCAATGGGTACTGTGAAATCTTAAGGATATTGGCATTATCACCAACAGCCTCCTTAACGTAGTTGTAACCGATACCACAGGCAATAACACCGAGTTTCTTGTCTGCGATTGTCTCAACCTTATTATATACAGACTTCTCTGAAGCCTCTACCATAGCTGGCTGCTTGTCGATAAGGGCAGCATACTTTTTCTTTGCAATACCAGGAAGAAGAACCCACTGGTCAGTAGAAGCGTTCATCTTGTTCTCATCAAGAAGCTCGCCAACCTCAACACCTGCACGGCTATGTGCCAGACGGGTAACGATACGCAGAACAACAGGTTCCTTGATAGCCTCTGAATATTCAAAGGCAGTCTTCATCATATCGTATGCCTCCTGCTGATTAGAAGGCTCGAAAGCAGGAATCATAGCAAACTTTGCATAGAAACGTGAGTCCTGCTCATTCTGACTTGAATGCATTGAAGGGTCGTCAGCAGCAAGCACGATAAGACCGCCATTCACACCTGTGATAGCAGAATTAACGAAGGCATCGGCACAAACATTCATACCGACGTGCTTCATGCACACAAGAGCACGCTTACCTGCATAAGACATTCCGAGAGCAGCCTCCATAGCTGTCTTCTCATTAGTACACCAACGGCTATGCACACCACGCTGCTTCGCGATGTCATTGCCCTGAATAAATTCTGTGATCTCAGTACTTGGAGTACCTGGATAAGCATACACACCACTAAGTCCGGCATGAATGGCACCCAAAGCGATAGCCTCGTCGCCGAGCAACAATTTTTTACTCATTATTTTTAGGTAATATAAATTTTACTTTTAGTTCGCAAAGATAGTAAAAAAAATCCGATTTCAGTAACAATTTCCTATTTTTTTAACTCTCTTAACATAAAAATGTTACTACACCGTGATTTCAAAAAATAATTCGTTAGGAGCTTACGCTCCCTTTTATTGGAACAAAAATTAACGACGATGACCAGAAAATTTGTTCCAGAAAATGTAATGTATTTGAATTGTTTGATCTATATGGGTGAAAAGCCTTGTAAAGGCGAAATAACATAGGCGTGGGTGCAACCTACGTATCATCGATTCCCATCCCCAATAGCGCCGTAGGTGCGACATAATTTCATATCACACCGAGAAATATGGAATTATGTCGCCCTTACAGGGCTGATATACCACAGTCCCTCAATATGGTAGCGCTCCCGCACTACACTATAATATGCCGTCCATTCTGGACTTACCAATCATATCACTGTACAAAAAAAAATATGATTGTCCGCAATTACGTGACAGGCGGGCTGAACGTCGAAGAGGTCGGCGGCCGAAGGGAAAGCCAAAGCCCAAAAGCTCATAGCCTAGGGCATCGCCCTAGGTCTGGTGAGCGAGTTTGTTCGCCCTGTAAGGGCAAAAGCGCTAAAAAAAATAAATGCTTTTGCCCCTTCAGGGCGAAATTACCGACCTCCATCTACCTAGGGCGATGCCCTAGGCTATGAGCTTTTGCCCCTACGGGGCGCTATCGGGTGATTGCGGATAATCATCTAAAAAAAATTAATGCGACATTAATGTGGCATTCGTGATAATTAATGTTGGCTCACGAAGTGAAACATATAATATCGCATTAATTTTCTGGCAATTCTGGATAATTTTTGTAACAAAGCCAATCACCGTGTAGCCCAATAAAAAGGCGATGCCCGAACGAGCATCGCCTCCATATCCACTTAATATTCATGATCATCAAAAGAGCCGAAAGTTCCAAAGTCATCGTAGAACATGATCTTTGAATCTACCGAGAACTCATCATCACCATCATTGAGATTACCATTACCTCCACCGAATCCCACCTTTCCGATGGACACATCTTGCATGAGTGCAGGCAATGCACACTTCTCCACTACAATGGACGGTTTCATATATTTCTTTTTCATATCCATATCTTTTTTAGAATTAATCACCTACATTACTTAGCAAAATACTTCTTGCCACCCTTGCGAACAACAAGTCCCTTATAACCCTTACCAACCTTCTGACCAGCAAGGTTATAGCGAGTAGCATCAGCATCTTCCTCTGCAACAAAATAGTCAATGCCTGTGGTTCCAGTCTCATCAACAACAAGTTCGAGCATCTCCTTACCATCAAGAGAGAATGATGCACCTCCTACGTAGAGGTAACACTTACCTGCAGGAACCTTGACGTTAGAAGCAACCTTATACAAACCTGGCTGACCATTCTTAGTACCAAGAACGTACGCATTATTAGCAGCTGTAAGCTGAGTGTCGAAGAGAATTGGTCTCAGATAATTCGTCTCAGGCTTCTTAGCGCTGAGAGCACCACTTACATTATACTTAGAGTTAGCATCACCCTTGATGAATACAGGTGTACCAGCAGGGATATTGGTAATAGGTCTGAGCAATACGCTATGCTCGTTGATCTTGATTGCTACATAAGCAGTAGCACCACTGAGATATACATCTGTGAAGGCTGTGTAAGAAGCCCAACCCTTAGCATTTGTCTTGATAGGACTATGCTGAGAGATAATAGCTGCAGGATCCCAAGAACCAGCGAATGCAACAAGTGAAGCCTTGCTTACAACCTCTGGTTTAACAGCAGCATCTATCTTAACCACGTTGCCAGAAGCATCAAATGCAGCGAAACGGCGAGTTATACTTGCATTCTCAATATTAGCGGCCCAATATGCAGCATCTGGAGTGCTCACCAAATTTGTAGCGATGAATGTAGCAGCAGAACTTGCAGTTTCATGTGCCTTCCAGCCACGAGCAAGGTAATAGCCGCTATTACCCTTAATCAAACAGTTAGCGAATACATAGCCACTCTCAGAAGGATATGTAGAAGGAGCTGCGATAATGTTACCCGAATTTGTGCCAGAAACGACATTCAGAGTAACGCTATTGAAGAGCACATTACCAGAACCACAAAGGAAATCAACAGAACCTTCAATAATACCACCCTCGAAGTAAGCCTTCATACCCTCAGCACCATTGCTGTAATATACATCCTGCTTACCCTTCAAATATACGTTCTTACAGATAGTCTTTGTACCCTTATCCCAGAGAGCAACACCACGCTCAGTTCCTGAAGCAGCCTCGTATGGAGCATAACACTGGAGTGTCAGATTCTGGAGATAGAGACCAGTACTTGTATTCTTCAAAGTAGCACTTGTCTGAAGACCTTCCTCTGCAGGAGTGTTCTTGATGATAACACCATCTCTTGACTCACCGATAATAGCAATATTATCAGCATTGATCTCTGTATTTACGACAGAACCAAGATTGTATGTACCATTTGGAAGATAGATAGTCTTGTTTCCTGTCTTATTAGCCTTCTCTATAGCCTTAAGAAGATCACTTGCACTATTAGCAGCGACTTCTATAACATCAGGATTCTCAGGAGTCTCAGAACCAGTAGCAATCTGCAATACCGAAATAGAATAGATGTATGCAGTAGAAGTTGCAATAATGCTTACATAACCAGCTTTTACATCTGCAGCTGTTGCTGTATAGATTGTTTTATCAGCACTTGCAGCAACACCAGCCACAGTATATTTATACTGACCAGGATAAGAAACCACAGTTACAACATCACCTGCACTACGAACTGGCACATTTACAACCGTATTGGCGTTAAACTGAACATAGCCAGATGAATTATATTTGAACTTACCAGCAGTTGCATCAACGTCAAGAGCAACGCCCTCTACATCAGAATCAATCTCACCACTATTACCCTCATAGCTTGTATCAGAGCCAATAGAAGAAGGCACACCATTCTGCCAGTCCCATGTTGCAACACGTTCTTTATCCCCTGTTGAAGGAGTTTCAGGAGTTGTGGCAACCTGTTTTACTGATATAGAATAAAGATATGCAGTAGAAGTTGCAATAATGCTTACATAGCCAGCT
>CACYXI010000217.1 GCA_902778265.1 uncultured Bacteroidales bacterium
TTATCCTCTTCGTCAACGTGGTTATACAAAGCTCGTCGTGGGAACACATACCCAAGCACACTTGCCACATCCTTACCCACGAACCAAGGTTCATCGTTTATCACCATTGTCCTCACTTCACCGAAGCGGTCATTCTTGAAAATCTGTATTTCCATACTCAATTATCAATTATTAATTATTAATTAGCGAATGCTCTTCCGCTTGGGTCCATAAACGAAAAGCACCCAGAAAACCGAGTTCGGTTTTCTACCAACCATTCCTCGGATTTCTGGGTGCAAAGTTACGGCGTTTCCCTGAATTAAATTGGGACGGGGGGGTACGCGTACCCCCTCTTTAAAATTTGTATCTTCCTATTTCTCAACATCTTACAAATTTCATTTTTTTTAAAAAATTCTTTTTAGCGCGCCCCCCTAACGCATCCTCTCAAGAACACTTTTTCTGAACTCCATACCACGACTCATATCCTTCATATCATCCCATTTCTTGCGCAGAGCCTCCTTATTCCTGTTCCACAACTCCCCGAAACGCATCCATTTATTGTCAAGTTCAAGCGTTTCGCCGATTCTGTCGGCCATACCGCCCAGTTTCCACATCGGCGTATCATCCAACGGCTGGTAATGACTGTCAAGCAAAGCCTCCTCAACGGCAATATCGAGCAGAGCCTTAGCCCTCCTGCTATTTGCCCATGATGGCCTCTCACGCGAAAGGCGAATAACACCTACTTCTACGTCATCCATCGTGTCGAGTGCCCACTTCATCTTAGCCGTAGGCGGTTTAATCTGATGAATCACATGGATACCCACACCGCGAATCCTGCACCTCTCATCGCATCTTATCGGCGAATACCTCTCATTACCCGGCATGAGCCATTCCTCGCCATTCCTGTCCACCACATAGTATTTCAGCAGATACTCCCCCTCAATCTCGGCAAGCACCACCTCGTCAGGCCTCGCCACGCGGTCAATGTCAATAACCACATAGTCGCTGTCAGAGATACCGGCATTCACCATCGAATCACCGCACGACGTAGTCACGTAAGCCCTGCCCCGTGAGCAGTTCAGCAGTTCCAAGAGCTTCACCAGTTCCATACTGCATCCACCGCCCCGAGGATAACCGCAACTCTCCTCCGCATCCACGAAGTTCACGTAATCATCCACCAGTTCGTACACACGCAATCCCTCGCCCCTACTCAGCAGCCTAAGGTTTGATAAATCAATTCCATTCATTTTTTTTCTTTTTTAGGTATTGTTATTAATTGAAGTATCGCAAGCTCACTTCATAGGTTACCAGGTTTTCAGGTTTTTAGGTTTTCAGGTCGGAATGGGAATGCTAATGGCGGACAGACCTCCTAACCTCTAACCTCCTACCCTCTAAACCCACAACTTGAGCTTTGCGAAAGTTGAAATCGCCTGCAAAGATAAGGGAATACTGTCCTGTTTTGCGGGACACTTTCAAAAAATCTGCATTTTTTTAACTATTTTTTCAATAAAAAGCAATTTTTTTTCGGAATGTATTACATTTTCTCACGAAAAAATCTTATCTTTGCACCATACTTCCATGTGATAAAGGAAGATAAGTAAAAAAAATTTTTCATGATAAGATAAGCCCCCGTCACCTGTGAAGGTCACGGGGGCATTTATTGTTAATTGCTAATTGTTAATGTTAATTATTACCTTTTACCTGCAAAAAACAGGACGGATATTTGGAGAATTGCGGAAAAGTTCGTAACGTTTGCAACGTCATTCGAGGAATTCGCAGAAAGGATGACAACCTTTACGATTCTAATAGTATCGTTTCGAGCCTCAGAAAAATAAGCCATTCCCAAGGGAGTGGCTTTTCTTTTTATTGTGGTACTGTTATGCAATATTGAACCAAATCATTATTACTCCGTTGAAGTCCAACGGTCAGTTTTATATTCTTGTAGCGCATGTAGAGCAACTTCAAGTATTGTTTCTGATTTTTATTTTTCTTTGGTGTGACCTCTTCAACAAGTGTGGAATTTTCAAGTATCTCAGTTAATTGAAATACAGCTTTCGTAGAGACATAAGTGCGTGAGGGTTTATCCATAGCTACTCAAATTCTTCAGAGCATTATATAATGCTTTGGCATTCTTTCTTGGCGTTCTTTCACCATTCCAATAAAAGAAGACAAATCACAAATACCATCTCTGTATTCTTTCGGAAAACTTGTCAGATACTTGTGAGGAACAACAAGGTGCAATCGATAGTCTTGCATTTCCTTTAATTGGTTTGATGAAATACCTTGTTGTAAAGTAAACAGGTACTTGTCATCCACTCTGTCTGCTTCGTTCAAAACTTGACGCCATCTATCCTTACATGTGGTTTTTGCACCTAATACTGTCAACAACTCTCCCGGGAAGGTGAGATTGTGATAGCATTCTCCGTTTGGAAACACGAAATCAGGCTTCTTTTTTTCCTCTGTGACAACCTGTTCCTCAAATATCAACTCATTATGAGTGAAAATGTCTGCCAAATGGTGTTCCAGTGATTTTCCTGCTCTTGACTTTCTACGATTAAGAACTTCATTTGCCATTGTGACAAAAGTATCTATGTTAGGGAATGGTTTTGTGGTAATATCAGAATATACCTTTTCCTCCATGTACTTGAAAAGGGTATACTCAGTATCAAGCCATCCAAGAAGAATGTCATCAGGGGCTGTCACAATGTTGTGAGTAATAATTCCATTAGCCTCATTGAAGCACTTCCTTGCACCGTTCGCCATTACACGAGTATCAGGAAAATCTGCATATTGGGCTATGAAATCATTAATCAAGGTTAGCAACCTTTGTTCCGGTTTTAATGACTGATGAACGTCTATAATCTGATTCGTTTTGTCATACGAAAGATTGAAGTATGAGAAAAAATCGTCAATATCATCATCTGTTTGCAATACGAACGCTTCGTAATAGTCTATGTCGAATCGTGCCAATACCAACAAGTCACCTACGTTTTCATCATTTAAGAAAGGAAATCCTCTTCCAAACCGTGTTATACGATACTCATTTCTTGTACCTACACCGTAATATTTGAAACGACTCTCCGTTTCAAAATCGTTTTGCCAATGAATACGAATAGGAATGTCTATATTTGAGCCTTTAGTTGCTTCTTTATCAAGAAACATTGACCAAGCATCCTTAGACACATGATAACCACATTGATGCCCTCCTGTTGTGCCTGTATCATTGGCTGTAATAAACTTGCATAATGCAGCTTTCGACTGTTGAACTTTACTGATGGTAATATTAAGGATTTCACTCATAACAACTATGCGCTTTGAATGGTTTTTATAATTTGTTCTGATACTGCTGTTATTAACGGTACAACAACAGAGTTACCGCATTGTCTATAGGCTTGGACGTCAGATACTCGATCTATTCTATACTGATCTGGATAGCCCATAAGACGTGCACATTCACGAGGAGAAAGACGACGGGGATTCTTACCTTCGCCTTGGGGAATCAGTATTTCTGACCCATCTTTATAATATCGAGCACTAAGCGTTCTTGTGATACCATTAAGGTCAACAAGGCCGAAACCAAAGCCATTACCTTTTGCACGATGCTTCTCTGCATAGTTCTGCAGATAAGTCCACAACTTATCGCTCAGTGTATATTTTGGATCAATGTTTGGGTCAAGAATTTCCTTAATACTACGAGTTGCCTCATGCTGTTCTGGAAACGTGAAGATTTCCTTCCCGTCGAAAATATCTTTGTCAAACCCAACAATCATGATTCGTTCTCGGTGCTGAGGTACATACGTCTGTCCATCCATTACTAATGCATGAACAGAATAGCGTAGTTCTTCCAATGTTTCCTTGATAACACGGAAAGTATTGCCCTTATCATGTGAGGTAAGGTTCTTTACATTCTCTAAGAAGAAAGCCTTAGGACGATGGCGACTGATAATATCAGCGACATCGAAGAATAGTGTACCTTGCGTTTTATCCTTGAAGCCAGTTTCGCGTCCCAAACTCTTTTTCTTTGAAACGCCAGCTATAGAGAATGGCTGACAAGGAAATCCGGCACAAAGGACATCGAATTTCTCTGGAATATACGATTTGGTGACTTCTTTAGTAATGTCGCCAAAAGGCATATCGCCAAAGTTCGCAAAATATGTCTTCTGAGAATAAGCATTCCATTCTGACGAGAATACACATTTCCCACCTTGTGCCTGCATAGCCAAACGGAATCCTCCCATTCCCGCAAATAGATCGATGAAAGTAAACTTAGGATTCTTGGGCGCGGGGAAAGGGACGTTAAAGAAATCGGAAAACAACTCATATTGCAATGGGCTTCCCTCTGCTACCATTGAGACCACTTCGTTCTCGTCCACATCTTTCCAGTCGCTATTCTTCTCTTTCGACTTCTTGTACTCGATGTAATCGTGAATTGCACCGAGTATCTCATAGCGCTTTTCACCAGATGCAATGTCGTGCTTACCATCAAGGGAATGTAGATAATGGCTCAATATGGCAACCTGTGTCTCATATGATACAGGGCCATATATCTTAATGCCTTCTTCTGTTACCTCTTCTGGTATCTCTGATATCTTTATATCTTTAATTGCCATATTCGTTTTTTCTCTTTTGCCTACAAAGTTACGAAAAAAACGAGAATAATGGTACGAAAAGCAAAAAAAAAACTTATGGATGAGAAAATATATTTAATAGACCTAATGAATCTATCTAATCACTTGCATATTTTAAATTATGGCGAATTCGACATAATTAAAATTGGGATTATAAACACTTCTCGAAACCTCCAAACAACGGCCTGCATTTTTTTGCATAAACTCTGTCTTAACTAAGACATCCCCCCTACCTAACATTTAACTGTTAGATAAAACAGGGACACACACACACCTTCCTGACTTCATAATATAATATAATAATATATATTATTATAT
>CACYXI010000218.1 GCA_902778265.1 uncultured Bacteroidales bacterium
TAACCGAAAGTGGGGACTTGAACGGGGTGACCCTATCATGGAGACTGGAGCCAAACATCGCACCTCTGAGGAGTACTGGGAATGGCTCTCTGGGCAGTGTACCGAATTGGAGAAAAAAAAGGGTGGGTTGGAACAGGACAACTCTACTCTCCAGAAGCAAAACGACTTCCTTAATCATGAAATGAACAAGGCCAACATTCGAGTGAAAGGACTGATGAGAATGGTGGATAATTTAAAGATAAGAAAAGAGTCGATTGAAGAGGAGATTTCTACGTTGAGGGAAGAGTTGAAAAAAGGACAGAACACAAGCGACGATATGCTGCTGAAACGGAAACGTCTCGAAGGTGAATTAGTAGACATCGAGAAGCAGTTAAAAGACAAGTTGGAAAAACTACGTGTAGCAGAAGAGAAACTTGATCAGATTGCTTTGAAGCGTATAGAGTTGGAAAGAAATAATGACGAAATAGAACGTTCCATCAATCGAAAGATGCCGGAACTTGAAGACAGGGTGCTTAGAGATGTAAAGAACCAACTCTATGATCTTGTAGGTAGACAGATGTCTATGCGCCAAAATGCAATTAACGAGTTTGCGAAGACTCTTCCAGAAGAATACCAGAATAATTTTGACAATCTTATGGATGTACTCTCATCCCAAACAACTATAACAGAATCCTTTATAAATTCTCCAGATGAAGTGGCCGCTATCGCTAGTGCGCTCTTCCTTGGTTACATTGATCAGGCTACATCATTCGCACAGGCACATGGTGGCAGTGGTGGCCCCGGTGGTGGATGGGGACGTGATAAGGATGATGATGATGACCACTGGCTGCGGAAATGTTGCTTAATGGCAGTGCGTATGATGCGCCCAGGTCCGAAGCGGAAGAGAGGCATAGGACGCTAAATCTCTTGATTTCCTCGATTGAAGACTTTGCAAGTCGTCAATGTGTTAAATCAAGACTTTGTTCGTATAAAACATCCGCGTCTATATAATAATGTGTAATTTCGTAGCGTAGTTCCTTCCCAGTTGAAGTTGAACCGAAGAAAACAAAATGTGTAATAAAAATAAAATGATTAGATATGGCAAGTGATTACCTACATAATTCTCCATGGAAGAAAAAGTCCAATGAGGATGAAAATATTCCTGAGAGTATTCGCCGTCCGGAAGGATATGTCGAGCCGAAGAAGGAAGAATCCAAGCGTGACCCAGAGAGGGAGAAGGCAGAATGGGAACGTACGCCCGAAAGCGTTCGAAAGCCCCAGTCATATCTCGATATGGACACTTTCGGACTCCGAGACACTATCGACAAGAATGTGAGGTTTATGACAGACGAAGAGATTGCTGCAGAACGTGCTGCGGAGAAAGAGAAGCGTGCAGCGCTAATTCAGCCTAAAAAGGAGCAACAGAAAGAAGAGGTCAAAGTTGACCCGAAACAGGAACAGCACCATGCCGAATCTGCTTCAGTTTCCTCTAATGCAGAAAGGCCTTCTGTGGCGCAAACCCAGTCTACAGTGACGGCCACCACGAAATATGAAATAATCAATGGTCAGGAAATCCGGGAGAGAATGAGGGATTTCATCAGTTCAAGCAAGGATTTGAATAATATCTCCCCAGAGGATCGTGCTGAAATCATAAAGAGATTAGGCGATTCGAAGACCGCCGAAGAGATGAGAAATAAGAGATTCCTGATAGGAGAAGTGAACGGCCAGTCGATGATGCACTTGTTGTCCGAGCAGGAATCCGAAAAGTTTAGTGTTCTAAGTGGGAAGAAGCGTGACCAATATGCTGCACAACTCCTTGAATCCGAGTCAAAGACACTCGATTCTTTGGTGACTGACACGCAAATAAAGATGATCCAGGAACAGGGAAATCGTGAGGACAGCAGGGAGAAAGTGCAGGCTAGTACTAGCCAAAAGACGAAAAATGATTTTTCGTACGCAAGCTCCCCTCTGGAATTGTTGCTGCAAATGCTCTTCAAAATGTTCGGGTTAGATTTCATGAACAAATCCTCACAGCAGCAGAACCAGCAGAACAAGACAACTCAGACTACCACCAGCAGACTATCAACTGGGCCTATCGAACGTGGACGTCAAACTATCCCTGATGAGATGCTGCGCTGTTTCAGAACGGACATAACTCCTGATGATAACATAACTGATGGCAAGAAAGCAACTGTGACTCAAATCTGTGTTCATTCAGGCGATATGTTGCTTGGCAAGATGACAGAGGAAGAAAAGAAAACAAATGCCGACATAGCCGGGAAGTATGTTATCGAGGGTGAGATCAATGGTCAACAAATCAGCAAGGTCATTGACAAAGACACATTTGACCGTTTAGAGAATATGTATCAGGGTGACCGTGCTGATTTGTTCTGCAAAATCTTCAACCTCGACGAAAATAAACTGGATTTCTCACGTATTCGGTTTGGTGAAGGCACACCCACTGTAGCATACAAGGGAGCAATTCGTAATGCTGTAGATTATTGGCGTGGGCTTGAAGTAAAAGAGATGCCTGAATCGGCAAAGGCAGTCTTAGAACCATCCTATTGCATAAACGGTATACGCAAGGACGGCACCAAGTTCCAAAGTCCGGGCATGACACCTGAAATGTTCTATCGTTATGCAACGATGAGCAAAAAAGACCAACAGGAGTATCTGGACAGGTGGCTTGGCCCAGGTTCGTCAGGAATATATTTCACAAATGCTTCAGGCAAAGTTGTGGACATCAATAGTGAACTGCGAAAAACAGAATCCTCTGCAGAGCAGCACATTAAGGAAGTCTCGAATATGCAGGTGAAATCTGATGGCGGCAAGTACCACATGGTTGCCATCGTGGACGGCAAAGAAGAGTCGCGTGAAATAACTGAGCTACTGTATGGGAAGTTTAATGCTTTGGACGATCGTTCACGGCTCAGACTATTCAATAAAGTGTTCGGTATTGCTGATGGTCAGTCCGTGAAGGTTGCTGATAAGGCTATAGCCATGGAAACCGATCAGGACAACAGTGTTAAACGTTCCGCTGAGTCAAGCAAGCAAGCACAGGGCCAGAGTTGGAAGAACTCAGACTATGCTGCATTGGCAGCGATGAACTTTGAACAGGAGGAAATGAACAAAAGCCAGCAGGAACATCGTTCCAACGGATTGCGTATATAAATTCAAACAATAGTTATGGGAATAAAAAGTAAAAATATACAGTTGATTATCATTGTGGGTTTGGTGATGTTTGGCAACATAAAGTGCCTCGCACAAATCGGCGAGTCTAACCCGTCTCAGTACATTGCTATAGAAACTGGCAACATAATGATCGATAATTCGATAGGAAAACAGTCAACAGCCATGGAAAAAACATCGGTGCTACAGGGGAGTATTGGTGGTGAAATGCTACAAATGAAAGGCTGGCAAGCCAAATACAATTCCTATCTGAAGACGGCACAAGGATATGCAGAGGCTCTGAAAGCTGGCTGCAACCTATACGCTGAAGGTGTTGCCATGCTCCGTAACTTCTATGATATCCAAAAGGCAACGGCTGCCAATCCCCAAGGTATAGCAGCTACTCTCCCTATGAATAACCTGTATATGGAAGCAGCCAGTGTTTGCGTGAATACGTACTTTTCACTGAAAAAATCCATTGCGCAAGGTGGAGGATTGAACATGATGACTGGTGCTGAGCGAACGGCTCTGCTTTGGAAACTAAATAACGGACTCGATGATCTGAACCGAAAACTCCGTCAGATAGCTTTAAGCATCTGCTTTTATAATTTAATGGATGTATGGAACAAGGCTACGGCTGGAATGATATCACTAAATCGGGGGAAAATAGCCAACGATGCTTTTGATCGTTGGAAGAGGGCGAGGAATGCAACACTAATTTTAAGTTCTAAGTAAAAATCAAATAATTATGAATAGGTGGATTGTCATATTTGCAGCCATTCTCGCTATTGCCAGTCAGAAGGTAATAGCTCAAGGATTTGATCCTGGAAGGGTATTTGTAATTGAACAAACTTCTCTGAAATCAAAGAAAGTGTTCGAAAACAACCAAAAAAAACAAATATTAATGTCTGCCGGACACATCTTCATTACGGAAGAAGAGAAGGCTATATACGATCTGCTGAATGAGTTCAATACTTATCTCGATAGCCTGCAGAACATGTTGTCAACAGCTGCTCAAATATACGGTATCTACTACGAGGTAACGGTAACAGCAAAATCGCTGAAAGAATTAAATGCGGTGGTGGCCGATGCACCAAGCAATGCTTTGGCTACGGCTTTTTCTGCCAGACGGAATAAAGTCTATAGGAAAGTCATCAAACAAGGGATTGATTTGGCTGGAGATATTAAAAAGTTCTGCCTGGGTGATTCCGTAAAAATGACAGAAGCAGAAAGGGAAATCCTCTTGGGAAACATAAGACCAAAGTTGAATCGGTTGAACAAGATGCTGATGGCCACAACACTTACGATTAAATATACATCTTTTGGGGATGTCTTTAGGGAAATAATGAATCGCGCTGAAGAATATCAGGTTGCTGATAAAAAATCAATCGCTGAACGCGCCCTTGAACGATGGAGAAATTCGGCAAAGTAATAATATATTAAAGATATAGGAGATATAATCATGTTTAGTAATCTTTTTTTAGCAGCAGAGAGTGATAGCTTCATTGACGGCATCACTACCATCGGTGCCGAACTATTCGATGAGGACATTGATAATGTCATCTTCCGGACGAATGAGTTCCTGACCGATGCATCCTTCACCAGTGAGGGCGGTCCATTCTTTATGATCCTGCAGATGTGCATGTGCCTTGGCGCACTCTTCGCCATCATCGCAGCAGCCGGCATGGCCTACAAGATGATGCTCAAAGGCGAGCCTTTCGACCCGCTGAAAATCCTGGGTGTCGCCATTGTCATGTTCTGGTGGTACCCGACCTACGGAGGCTACAGCATCCTTGATGGTCTGGCTTACATTCCCAACTGTATCGGTTCGTACACTCATGATTTGTACGAAGCCGAAGCCATACAGGTGCAGGATAAGTTCGACGAGATGAAACCGCTACTTGTCAAACGCGATTCGCTCATCAACGAAAACAAGGCGAAAGCGGCAGCAGCTAAGAACGGCCCGAAGAACGCAGAAACCGAGATCGTGGCGTCTGAAGCTCTCGGTGCCAAAGATGTAACTCAGCAATCCAAAGATTCGGAAAAATTTGATGTGTTAGCAAATTTTACGGGAATAATAGTTTTAATTGATAAAATCGGTATATTTCTGGCACTTCTGATGTGGCGTATCGGTTGGTGGGGAACTGTCTACGTCCAGCAAATCATGTTGGGAATGCTGACTATCTTCGGCCCCATTATGTGGGCGTTCAGCATCCTCCCGAAATGGGAAGGAGCGTGGGCGAAATGGATCATACGCTACCTGACGGTACATTTCTACGGAGCGATGCTGTACTTCGTGGGCTTCTACGTCCTACTTATTTTCGATATTGCCTTGAGTGTTCAGATTGATGAACTGGAGGCTATTTGTGGAAATCCTGAAGGATATATCAAGTCGGCATTCATCACCTCATTCTATATGTTGGCCTGTGGTGCTGTTTCAATGAAATGTCTGAATCTCGTGCCAGACCTGGCCGCATGGATGATACCAGAGGGCGATACCACCTTCTCTGCACGCAGCTTCGGTGAGGGAGTCGCCTCACAGATAAGCAGCAGTGCCAAAGGGGCAGTTGGAAAAGTTCTGTAACACAAATATTATAAATACTAAATAATTATGAAGGAGACAATTAAAAGAATGTACAAGGCTAATCCGCCGATGTTTACAATGATGACCATCGTCACCTCAGTAATGATATTCCTGTTCTGTTGTATGGCTATCGTGCCTATCGCGGACAAGTCCCCCAAACACCATATACTCATTGAGGGTGTCAAGCAGGGATTACCGAACGACAGTATACTGCACAACTACGAAATGCAACATGGTTATTGATATCCCTATATCTTTTCAGGCACTTACAATCCCTCGGTGCTTCTATCCGGGCTTCCCGCCACTTGTTGACGGGGAGCCTTATCTTCAACATGTGGCGGGGTTTACGCTATGCTTTCCTCGCCTCCTTACGTCGGCTCGGACGCTTACGCGACATATCAATGAAAGTGCCTTGGTCTGCAAGACGCAGCAGGAGAGACACTTGGAACTTAATAGCTTACACCTTGCCTTCCTCGCTTTATCGAAAACGGCATGTTCCGCTATGCCTATTTACTGTGCAAAGGTAGGATGTCCTGGTCATACAGCAAGTACCACTATGCTATTTCTGAAAAAATTCAGCAGCAGCCTTCCACGGATTGTTGCACAATCAGGGTATTCCACTGAATTTTTCCATAAATTCCTTGCATTTATGACCTGTTGGACACTCCTATGGAAATGGCAAGTAAAAAGGCAAAAACTGCGAAACATCGTACCGATGTAAAAAAAAACTCGAAAGGACAAGTTGAAGCAAAAGATGAAGTAAAGAAGGCTTCCAGCTCAACAAAACCCGATATATTCGAGGAAACAACAAAAAGCGGTGGCGGCGCGATACAAACAGCCAGAATAGTTATGATGACAATGAAGCGTATAACAAGTGTGATGGTAATGATGGCAATGGCTATCGTGTGTATGACATCTTTTACTGCTTGTGGCGGGGATGATGATCTTCACGCTACGCCCGTGAATGAAAATGGGGCAGAGAACGTCGATTTCGATCTGATGACACCATGCCTGAATTGGGGAGCATCTTCTGAACAGGTTAAGAACTATATGAAGGGCAGTAACATCGGTTTGAGTCTTGACGAGGATGTTCTTCTATACTATTCCAATGAGAAGAACGAGGTGCTTTATTACTTCAATGCATCTACTGGACTATATGGGGCTTCTGTGACATATCTCTGGTATAGTGACAAGGATTTCAAGGCTGTTAAAGCACAGACGGAGAAGATGTACGGAGTGAAACTGGAAGAGTATTACAATAAGACTTCTGGACTGCTTGAAGGATATGTCGGCACTACTACCATCAATGGCCGAGAGTCGGGTATCATGTGCGCCTTTAGCAAAGAAGCACAGTCTTTCGGAGTACATTTCGGATTAGTAATGGAATGATATATAGAAGTGTGAGTAATATAAATATGTAATTATAATGGTTTGCGTTATGAAGAAATTGATTTTGTTTATAGGAGCGTTGCTACTGACATACGGGGCAGCAGCTCAATCGTTCACCTTCAATCATGACGAAGTGGTGATGAATCAGTTCACAGTTGCGGAGACCGGTACGGGAAACCTTGGCGGCAACAACTTCCAATGGTACTATGATCTTTTTCATAATTCCTACAGCGATTGGGCACCTGAGAAGAACAAACAGGCATTCAGGCTGGAGAACTACTATACTCTGTATAAAGAGGTGCCAATGGCAGAAACGATAGACACCTGTCTGAAGGAGCGCGCCAAAATCGAAGGATTTAACTTGATTGACAGGCAGGTTGATCTTGTATGGTCAATGGAGAAATCCAAGATAGAGGCGAAACAGCAGGCTTTCCAGAAGAATATAAACAGTATTGTTCCGCTTGGGGGTACGTCAATAGACAAGAAACACTGGCAAAACGTGTACGAGGCTATAGATTGTGGACTGAGAGCCGTCAGGGATGGATATCTCCCCAACAGTGAACGCCAGAAGTCCTATCTCCTAATGTATAAGGACTTGGTACGCTATAATACACAGTTGGTGGCTTTACTTATTGATCTAAGTAACCGCAACCAGCTAAAAGATATTGAGAAGGCCAATTCTATTCCACGGTCGGACGTGACACGTCATGCCACGAGCTGCTTCGCAAGATGGAAGGTAGCATTGACAACCGGGGGCAGCAGCAAGATATCTGGAGGACAGGGAATAGGAATACAGGAGTAATCATTTAATGAATATACAAATATGTCGAATCTTAAAGAATGTGAGTTATGGAGTTTGTGTTGTTTTGGATTTTCATGTACTGGTTCGCCAAAGGTACCCTCAAGGGTATCTGGCATAACGGGGATGACTATATCCGTGACCGCTGATGATGGGTAACGGTATGCCGTCCAGGACCGAATAATGAACGTAAGAATAGTCGTAATCGTTAAATCTTTTGATTTAACGCATTTACGACGATTTACAGCGGACGGCGGTCAACTTAACTTGCATTTCTTGCATTTCTCGCGTGCGCGTGAACTACAAAACAGACAAAATCTGCCGAAATATTTGGTAGTTTCAGAATTTTTTCGTATCTTTGCAAAAGATATAAAGGTAGAAGCATAAAAGGTGGCAATAGCTACGTAATGAGAGGTGCCTACCAACTGTCGGTGCTTGGGCAGT
>CACYXI010000219.1 GCA_902778265.1 uncultured Bacteroidales bacterium
GCTGAAAGCCCGACACCTAATAGGGCAGTCCGTAAGGGCTGTTATTCGATAGATGCGTGATTAAAGGAGCGCTGTAAGTGCGACACCTGAAGACTTTAGATGTCGGTCCTACAGACCTCATCCCTCTAATATCGGCAATATAACAGCCCTAACGGACTGCCCTATTAGGTGGCGCACCTTCGGCGCTTTTCGTCGCCCCCACGTTACCTTATCCTTTCTACTACTCTTCAACCGCAGGTGTTTCAAACGTCGTTTCAGCATATAGCAAAATGAGATTATGAAGACCGAGAGCCTTCATATCCTTATGGTAGATCACATCAAAGCAAAGGTCGAGAAGGGCCTTGTCTGATGTACCTACGGAATCAAGGAGTGAGCGGATGTTCAGTTTCAGCTTGTCGAGAACTGGCTCGTCCACAATACCATTACTATCGATCAATCCGTTAAGGAGTGAATACTTATGTAAAGTTTCAAGGTGCTCTTTCGTTATCTCGATAGAGCGAGTACCTGATGCATTTGCCTGTATTTTCATATCTAAAAAAAAACTAACCAAGCCTTCCCAAAGGGAAGGATGTTCTTATACATTCTTTCGCTAAAAGAAGGCTTGGTTTTATATTTTGATTAATAAAAATAAAGTTTCATTTACTATCTAACATCCTTCCCTTTGGGAAGGCTTGGTTAGGCTTTATTCCAGCAGGAACTTCAGCACGCTTCGCATACAAAGTCCACGTTGTTCCTCTGTCCTTATACATTCCAAAGGGAAGCCCATCACGAAACTGCGACGTTGCTTGCAAGCCACAGCAGCGACACTACCATCAGCATAGAGCATGGCAGGAAAGGCAGGTCCAACAGGATTCAGCACGTCAGATGACGTTGAGGCATAGTGGTCTTCATTCAAAGCCCTATACACATCAAAATCAACACCCATACCAGTTACCACCTGAGCACTATCCGACTGATCCCTGTACTTGGACTGATAGTCTGCATAAAGAACCTCCGCAATAAAAGAGGAATCGGCTGGCGCCTGATTGTCAGAGCCGACATAAGAGCCACTCACAAGTAGTGCTCCGTTGAAATATCTAAGTTCGTTCTTCAGAATTGTAGAAAGCGAAGGATACCTCTTCAATGAATAGCCATCATTACGCTCATTACCGAGAATGAGATCAATAAGCCTATATCTTGACAGCATCACATCACCAACACCTATGCACTCTGACGAACAGCTCACCACGCTATATCTCTTCATCGTGGCAATAGCACGCACATGCTCCGTGGTATAGTTGAAGTCATTGCCGGCAAGGAATGGCAGGAAACTGTTCCAGCAAGCCGTCTTACCGTATGAGAGTCCTGGATCTTCATTCATGTCAAAGCCAGTAGCAAGTCCCATCTCGTTATATTTCACGGCAGGTCCTGCAAGCCTATGAAATCCGTTCACCACGATAACCTGTCTGCCTCCAGGATGCCATACACAGGCAAGTTCCTCAGAAGGCATACTCTGTCCGCCACTATTAGCTGCAGTAACCCTGAAACGATATACCTTATCCGCCTCAAGCGTCACGCTCGTCTTCTTGCCCCTGACCACGGTTCCATTATCGAAATCCTTGTCACCAGATGCCATATACAGAATATATGAATCAGGCCTTGCTGAAATCTCAACAGAATCTACGGTTTCCTCCCAAGCGAGAGTAGCCTTGCCATTTGAGTCCATCATCACTCTAAACCTACGTGGGGCAAGAGGCTGTATGACCGCTTTCTTGTTATGCTGAGAGGCGATAAACCTCACCATACTCTTATATACAGAGCGTGAGAGCAGGAACTTGAAATGCGGGTCATACCCATATAGCATATCCGAAAGGTTCTCATGCGAGAACATCTCGAGTATAGCCGAAGGTATTCCAGGAATGCGAGTCTCGGCATAGTTCTTGTCCCAGATACCTCGCACATTCCATCTGCCATACTTATATGTGAGATCCTTGTTTATCTGCGAGAGCATCTGCTCAACGAAGTCGTAGGATATCAATCTTGACTCACCACCCGATAATCTGCAATCGTTGAAGTCTGTAGTACAAATGCCCAAAGTACCCACAAAACTCCTATCCATGTGATAGCCCGCATCACTATGCACGGCAAGACTCATCTCCAATGGCACGCCCTTACCTTCCTTGTCAGGCACGTACATCGAACCACCTGCAATCCAGTTGGTCATCATCGGACGAACATTGATATCGTCGGAATAATCGTCTGTTCCCTGTCGGGAACTATACACATTATATGGTGCTCCCGACCACTGGGCTGTATATCTCGCACCTTCAAGGCAACGTGGCAGACCACTTACCGAACCGCCACGCTCAATATTACCCATTCCGCCACCAAAACGAACGGCATCGGTAGTTACTACGCCCTTCATCTTTGACACGTTGTCAACAGCTACATAATTGTCGTCACCACTACCGAAGTCAAATGTGCCGAGATACACCCAAGTACCGCCACCCATAGTCTGATTCACGGTAAAATGGGTTTCAATACCCTTATGAACCACTACATAGTGGGCATCAGCGATGCTGTTCTCCAAGGTCTGGTAAGACACATAGACGGCATATCTGCCAGACATAGGCAGATGAGGCGAATATTTTGCCACGGTCGAAGCCTTCTTTTTCCTTACACCCGTCCATTTTGCAGTTCCCATAGTGAAGGGCGCATCCCCTTCCTGCAACACATCGGTAGCAAAGCCAAAACCTGCCTCCGATGATTTCTGCCACCTACCCTGCTCTGAATATCCGGGCAACGTCTGGTCATTATCCACGACGGTCTCTATTTTTTGCCAGTCGCGCTCACGTGGAGTCCACACCACGGCACCGGCATTCTCAAGCATAGGTATGATATAAGGCACCACGAAAGTCTGCGAGAACAGATCCTCGTTAGTACCGAAAAGATTCACTCTCTGCCATTTCCATACAGCCTGCGCAGGACTGTAATACCTACCATGACTTGCCCATATAGCAAAATGCCTTCCGTCAAGACCATTCTTTATCTTGTTAGGCCTAGAAACATTCTTCACCCATGGCAAGCCGTAATAGTCAGAATCATCAAAGTAACTCTGAGCCTTAGCACTATCAAAGGCAAAGAAAGCCAATAGTCCGCAGACCATCGGCATGACACGCACACATTTACTATATATCCTATTGAGAGATACTGCCATTTACAAAACGAACTGTTCGGGCTTCTTGCCCTTGAAATCCTTGAAGTACGATTTTATCTCCTGCATATCCGCCTCCACATTACCCGAAGGAATGAACAAGCGGGTACAGCGTATCAGCTTTCTCTCATAGTCAAGTCCGTAGAGCAACACGGGAATACGAGCAGCAAGGGCTATGTAGTAAAAGCCCTTCTTCCAGTCTGGATTCGCCTTACGGGTACCCTCTGGAGTAATGGCAAGGTGGAAACTATCTTCCTTCCTCGCAATTTCAGCAAGGGTCTCGGTCATTGACGACTTCTTCTGCCGAAAAACAGGAATACCGCCCATCTTTCGGAATATAGGTCCAAGAGGCCAAAAGAACCATTCCTTCTTCATAAGGAAGTTGGAAGATAGCCCCTCTGCCCTATTATAGAGCTGTCCGTAGAAAAAATCCCAGTTACTTGTGTGGGGAGCCAGACATATAATGTATTTGTCAGGATGCTCAACCGTCACCTCCTTCTTCCAACCAAGATGGCGGTAGAGCAGCCAACCAAAGAATTTTTTAAGCACTTTTCCTCTTTAATTCTTAATACTTTACTCTTTACACTTTATTCTTTACACTTTACACTTTAAATACTCTACACTACCTACAGCATATTCCCAATCTCATCCACCACATTATTAATATCCTTGTTGAAGGAATCAACCAGAACGCGATAGTAAGCCTTTGCCTGCATTCCTGGTTCAGGATGAGAAACACGCATTATATAATCCGAGTGCAATCTAAGTATGCTTTTTAGAAGTGCATTCACGTTGTCGGCAGAATCTGGACGCTTGGTATAGGTAGAAACAGCTATGCATTCAGCAAATAGTTCGCTGCACACAAAATTTATTTCTTTTTTAAGGTTTCTCTTGTTTGCCATAATTATATAAGATTAAGGATTTGATGTCCAAAGGTAACAATTTTATGCGAAAAACAAGAAAAACGCCAAAGAAAATTAAAAAAATGATGAAAAAAAGTGGAATTATTAGCATTTTTCGCTTAAAATTAGTATTTTTGCACTAATTTTTACATATAGTATCGATTTCTTTCAACAAAAGTTATATCATTCAAAGAAAATTATGGAAAAAAGTGCATTACAGATTGCACGTGCTGCCTACCAGCCAAAGCTTCCTAAGGCTTTGCGTGGCGCACTCAATGTAGTTGAGGGTGAACCAACCCAGTCAGTTGCTGACCAGGAAGAAGTACAGAACCTCTTCCCTAACACTTACGGTATGCCTTACATCAAGTTCGAGCCAACAGAGGGCAAGATGGCTACTGCTGCTATGAACGTAGGTGTAATCCTTTCTGGCGGTCAGGCTCCTGGCGGTCACAACGTAATCTCTGGTCTCTTCGACGGTATCAAGAAGCTCAACCCAGCTAACAAGCTCTACGGCTTCATCCTCGGTCCTGGCGGTCTCGTTGACCACAACTATATGGAGCTTACTCCAGAGATCATCGACGAGTATCGTAACACAGGTGGTTTCGATATCATCGGTTCTGGTCGTACAAAGCTCGAGAAGAAGGATCAGTTCGACAAGGGTCTTGAGATTCTTCAGGCTCTCGACATCAAGGCA
>CACYXI010000220.1 GCA_902778265.1 uncultured Bacteroidales bacterium
GAACCTGAAGCCTTGATGTCTGCAATAGGCTTTAGGGCATCAACAAGTTTCTTGAGGTCTGGATATTCCCCGGAAAGAGCCTCCAATCCATCATAAGCCATGTTGACCTGCTTGCAAAGATCCATTGCCGCAACATCTGTCATAACTGGCATATAGAGATCCGGATTACGGGAGAGTATATAAAGGACCTCTACCGCGTATGCTGCCTCAGCCGCATAGAACTTATCCAGTCGGTTGCGCTTCTTCATGTCCTGATAGAACTGCTGGGCATTTGCAAAACTCAAATCCGCATTCTTTGCCTCATCAGCCGCTTTCTGATTAGCCTCGTCAGTCTCAGCTGCAAGGCGTTGCATCGTGTTTGAATAGAAATCATCATCATCAAGTCCGTAAAGACCTGCCACCGTCATATCTACGGCAAGATATGCAGATGCCACATATTTCTCCTGAAGAGTGGCAAGATCATCTATATCACCCTTCGAAAGGAGGTAATCGGGCTTCACCTTCTTCTGCTGATCCGTAAGACTGAATTTCCCGTTCTCAACAAGAGCATTGAAATCGACATTTGAAGCCGTAGAGGAAATGATTCCCGCAATACTGTCAAGATGCGATACGAGTTCGGGTGACAGATTCAACTCTGAATGAGGAGCAGAATCTTCCATGAGGAGCAGAATCTTCCACAGCAGCCTCCTCACCACTTGTCTTCTTCCCTCCACAGGAAGCAAGCATAACGGCAAGAGCACAATATATTATAACTTTCTTATTCATTAGTAAAAGATATTAGTGAGTGCAAGACCAACGAGTGTAGATACAATAACGCTAACGAGTCCTGGCATCATGAATGAATGGTTGAGCAAATATTTTCCGATAACCGTCGTTCCAGAACGGTCAAAGTTCACAGTAGCAATATCTGAAGGATAGTTCGGGATGAAGAAATATCCATATACAGAAGGAAGAACACCAAGAAGCACCACTCCTGAGATACCGAGAGAATATGCCAATGGAAGCATAGCCACCACTACAGCACCCTGAGAATTGATAAGAACTGATACTGCGAAGAACGCAAAGGCGATAGCCCAAGGATATTCCGTAACTATGCCCTTCAAAGCACCCTGCATCTCTGTCATATAACCAGCAAAATATGTATCTGCAAGCCACGCAATTCCGTAGATAGCCACAACAGCAACCATACCTGACTGCCATACAGCACCAGCAACAGCCTTCTTTGGACTTGCCTTAGCGAAGATAATCATGAATGCAGCAGCAGCTATCATTACTATCTGGATGATAAGGTTCATGGCCAATGGTTTCTGAACATACTCCGTACAACCGGCAATCTCAAGTTTGGCGTTGAGGATCTGCTTTGCCGTAAGCATAGCACCTCCGATATCAAACTTCGCAGTATCTTCCACACCCTTCACAAGCTGCAATGTGTTATAGCGAGGACGGATATCGCAACCCACAATCTGCATTACAGAGAAGAGAACGATTATACCAAGTGCACCAAGGAAGATATACACGGCCATCTTTGCACCCTTATCTACCTGCTTGTCAAGAACGGAAGCAGAAGAGCCATACATATACTCATACATCTTTGGATCCTTTAGACGCTCCTGGAACTTTGGATCCTTTTCAAGGTCAAGACCACGCTTGTAAGAACAAGCAGCAGCAGCCATCAGACCGCATAGACACGCAGGAATGGTGATTCCGATGACCTGAAGATTGTTCACCTCAAAATGATAGGCATTGGAGATAACCACGAAAGAGGCTACCGCAGCAGCAATAGGAGAACACGTGATACCCACCTGAGAGGCTATTGAAGCTACACCACAAGGGCGCTCAGGACGAATTCCCTTCTTCAAGGCTATATCACAAATGATAGGCATGAGGGTATATACCACATGACCTGTACCTACGAGCACAGTTAGGAAGAACGTGCAGAGAGGAGCAAGGAAAGTGATATGGTCAGGATGCTTACGAAGAAGTCTCTCTGCCAACTGAATGAGCCAGTCCATACCGCCCGATGCCTGCATCATACCGGCACAGGTCACGGCAGCTATAATGATATAGATAACATCCGTAGGAGGATTTCCCGGTTTCATGCCGAAACCAAACACGAGAATGGCCAATCCTATACCCGAGATTGCGCCAAGAGCAAGACTACCATAGCGAGAGCCTACATACAAAGCCAATAATACTATCAGCAACTGTAAAATCATTAAAATCATAATTTCATTGGTTTTTAAGGTTATTAATACGTTTTAGTTATTTTTTTTGCAACGTGCGAAGCATCCTCGCACCCATAAAATAGTACGTGTCAGCCCTTAAGGCTGGCGCACGTCTCAGATTTATGAGTGCAACGTGCGAAGCATCCTCGCGCTCATAAAATAGTGCATGTCAGCCCTTAAAGCTGGCACACGTCTATGATTTTATGAGTGCAAAGATATGTGTTTTTTTTGAAACTTCCAAACAAATCGAGCAAATTGTGAAAAATAAAAGGAGAATAAGTTGTCAGATTTAATAATTCAATCGAGAATTCGAGAGATTTGTCGAAGACCCTCTAATTCTTGATTAAAAAATCACATAAGTGAGCCAATCTCCTCCTTACTCAGTCCTGTAGCTTGAATGATTGAGTTCATAGGAAGGTGCATATCAAGAAGATTTCTCGCAATTTCATACGCTTGCTCCTTGCGTCCTTCAGCACGCCCCTCTGCTCGACCTTTCTTCTCACCTTCCTTCATGCCTTCAGCACGTCCTTCTTCACGTCCTTCCGCACGACCTTTGGCTTCACCTTTGAGAAATTTCTCTGACATTATCGTGCGTTCACGACTTACGGAATCCCAGTAACGGTCAATCGCATAGAGTTCTGCATCGCTATATGCTGATTCCTCAACAAGACTTACTGCCTTTGCCACATTATCATCAGACAAGAGTTCCTTATCCACTTCCTTAGTATGCTCGTTGATTTCTGTAAGGAATCTAAGCCACAGCACAGCCATTTTCTTGTCAAGAACCGTGTTTGGCTTGAACTTAGGCAACTCGACAAATATCATTTCTATATCGTCAATGGTGTATTCCTTGTACTTGCTATGAGTCATCATATAACAATGATAGAAATCATCGGGAAGCTCAGGGAAGGCAATGTCATTAACGAGGCTGAGAGTATATACTGGTTTCAACTCTGAATACTTCTCACCACGATCGGCAGGCAATGAGTATGCCTTACAGGTATTCAACAGAACTCTCTGCCTGAACGCATCCGTCCAGTACATCTGCATCTCCACGAGAAACTGTCGTCCGTCCTTATCCTTGCAACGCACATCCACTATGGTATCTTTCTTGTCGGGATTAACAGGCACCATCTCTGAAGGGAGATATTCCAACTCTACAATCTCCTTGCCTTCTGGCAGAGGCAGAAGGGCATTGAGAAAACTGATGAGCAATTCCTTATGCTCACCAAACACCTTCTTGAAGGTCAGATCTGCTTTCGGGTCAAGATATTTTGCCATAATGCTAAAAGTCTAAAGTCAAAAGTCTAAGGTCTAAGGACAAAGGTCAGAGAGACAAAAGTCCACAGCCTTTTCCGATTGCAAAATTAAATTATTTTCTGCATAATTGCAAATAATTCGCCAGAAATATTCATTTTGCTTTGAAGTGGCAAGCCTTATCCTCCCATGATCTTCCGTACCAAACTCGGTGAAATTCCTATTGAAAATCGAAGGTTCACCGACTTTCCACCGACTTTGCACCGACTTTGGTACGGAGGATGAGCGAAGGAAGAGCGGAGGAACAAGGAAGGTGGAAAAGAAAATTGTGGGGACAATTCGTAATGAAGAAACTCACATTACTTAGCAAGGACGCTTCTTTGGAAGCTTAAACACATCCTGCACTTCCTTCATAGCCTCGGCGGTCATACCATCAGGCTCAGAACCCATGCTACGGGCGCACATATAGATATTTGCAGCCTTGCAGAGAACGTCGGTCTGGTCAAAAGCATCCATGATATCCTGTCCTACGGCCACAGTTCCATGCTTTTCCCAGAGCACCACATCATGAGTCTTGATTTTCTCAAGAGTGTCCTTGGCAAGCTCTACGGAAGAAGGAAGACCGTAAGGCACTATACCAATGCCAAGAGGGGCAAAGGCAAGGGTCTCAGGAATCATAGACCACAAGACACGAGTCATCTCGTCACCCTTGAGGAATCGCTGTATGTGTGACATAGCCACAAGTTCAATAGGATGAGTGTGGAGCGTTGCCTTATAACAAGAGCCTGTCTCAAGAAGATAGTTCTGGAGGGCGAGGTGCGTTGGAAGCTCTGAGGTAGGAACGACAGGCTCATCGGCAATAATCTCGTATGAGGCACAATCATCGCAGATACGGACGATAGAGCCGTTCTGCATAGGCCAACGGGCAAGATCACGCATACGTTTGCCTGTACCTTTGCAATAGAAATACTTACCTTTGAGATAAGGAAGAGTCATGCCAATCTGCTTAACTGGCGCAATGGCAGGCATAGCCTTACACTCATCATCCATAAACTCAGTTACGTTAACGGTAATATTACCACCGATACTACCTGTACGGTCGTTACCACCATAGATATTCTTGAACTTACCTGCAGTGATGGTCAAATTGACGTCATTTGCAACATTGGCATTATAAGAGCCGCCGTAAACGTATTCTATTTCTGCATTTTCACCACCGGAACATCCAGAGATAATAATGTTAACGTTGTCAACGTCTGCCTCATTGCCAGCACCATATAGTCGCAGAAGCCTTAATGGACAGTTTTGGTTCGTCTGCGATTTATCAATAACTATCGAACCGCAGTTTCCTTTCGCATCACTTCCGCCAAAGACCGCACCAATCTTTCCACCGATAGGAGCGATATAAGCTTGTGAGATAACAATGGCACCAGCGTTCTCATACCATACACCATCTTTCTTAATCAAGTCACCACCGTTACCACCACCGAAAGCATAACCTAAATCGAACGAGCCATTGATAGTAACGTTTGATGTCGGTACAGAAGCAGAATTACCTCCACCATAGACTTTCTCAATACTGGTAACATCACATTCTCCAATATAAACAGAGGTCGCCTTTCCATCGGCAGGCAAGTAGTCTGACAAGTTACCACCGCCGTAAACGCCTTGGATTTCATATCTGTTATTGTTACTGTTAGGACTGTGTTCTGAATTTGAAATAAGTACACCATTCTCATCAGCTTGTCTGGTAGAATATACCTCAACTCTGACATTTCCGGTAGGAGTACCATTGATATTGTTGCAACCAAACACACGACCAGTGGTAGGAATGATATATTCCTTGCGCTTGTTACCTT
>CACYXI010000221.1 GCA_902778265.1 uncultured Bacteroidales bacterium
CTGACCCGAGGCACCCCCTACGTTGTCGATCTCTGGTGATCTTCAAGGGGGTCATTTTTCAATTAGCGCAAGGGGGTCATTTTTAGGCTAGCGTGAGCAGCAATGACTTAATTGACCAGCAACTTCGTGAGATTACTACGGAAAAGTATGGTCATATTCGGGATTTAATCGTTGAGGAAGCATTTAAGCCAGTCAGCCGATGAGACATTTTTTTATTTTCTTCGTGACATTCCTGCTAACGTCACTCTCTTACGATGACAATTCTGATATAGTACAGATAGAGAAAAGCGAACAAGATATAATAGAAATGGCAAAACGCCCTTTGGTACTTCAAAAAGCCTCATTTTCTTTTGCGCCATTATTGAAGTCATGCCACTCTTCTCACTACTCTCATCGATCGCATAGTTCACATGTGTCACACAGGTCTCACTATTCTTCAAGATAGAACAATGAATAATACTTATACAATACTTCCATTTCGCTTCGCTCGATTTAACGAAGAAGAATATCTTCTATCGAATGATGTAGGAGAATATATTTTCCTAAAGAATGACGACTTTCACAAATTCGTCAAGGGAGAACTTGACCCTACAAGTGACTTGTTCTATGACATAGAGTCTAAGCAGATTGTCACGACAGATAACGTCGAGGATGTTGTAAAGATGCTTGCAACAAAATTCCGCACAAAGAAGAGTATCTTGGAAGATTTCACTTCTTTGCATATGGTTGTGCCAACTTTGCGCTGCAATTCAAGTTGTATCTATTGTCAGGTAAAAAGACATGAAAGTACTGACCATTCTGCCGATATGACCAAGAAAACGGCAAAGAATATTGTCAAAACTATCTTCATGTCTCCTTCTCCATGTATCAAAATTGAATTCCAAGGTGGTGATCCTTCGACCGATTTTGAAATGGTGAAGTATATTATAGAAGAGGCTGAATGGCAAAACCTATTCAAGAAACGTGAATTGGAATTTGTCATCTGTACAAATCTTACTTTACTCAACGAGAAGATGGTCAAGTATCTAAAGAAACATAATTGTATGATTTCTACATCTTTGGATGGTCCTAAGGATTTGCATGACACTAATAGACCTCTCCAAAACAAGAACCTTGACCACCACGCTATCTTTGAGAAAAATCTACAGATGATTCGTGGTATTTGGGGCGACGATGAATGTGCATCCGCTTTAATGACAACCTCAAAGTATAGCCTCGGAAGATTCAAGGACATCATTGATGAATACATCAGATTAGGTTTCCATAACATATTCCTAAGAGCTCTGAATCCTTACGGCTTTGCAAAACAGCATAAGGACAAGATTGCCTACCCGATAGAAGATTTTGTACAAAACTACAAAGAGGGGTTGGACTATATCATAGAACTCAACAAGAAAGGAACATTCTTTGTTGAGGGGTATGCAGCCTTGCTTCTTCGCAGGATTCTGACTCCTTTTGCGACAGGCTTTGTTGACTTGCAATCTCCTGCAGGTGTTGGCATAGCTGGAGCAATATATGATTATGATGGCAGCGTGTACGTTGCTGACGAAGGAAGAATGATGGCTCGATTCAAAAACTATTATTTCAGACTTGGCAATGTAAATGAGGATTCATATCAAAGCATGTTTAATGGAAAAAAACTGCATGAGATTATCAACAATGCTTGTAATGAATGTTTGCCAGAGTGCGCAGAATGTGTGTTTCAACCTTACTGTGGTGCTGACCCCGTAAGAAATATGTCAGAACAGGGAGATATGGTTGGGCATCGTCCTACCAATGAGATGTGCAAGAAGAACAAGGCTATCATGCATTATCTTTTTGAACTTCTCCAAAAACACGACCCTGAGATAAACAGAATTTTTTGGTCTTGGATCAAGTAAAAACAACGCATATGAAAAATATATTATTCATCATCGGTATTCTACTCATAAAAATAATTCCTTGTTCTTCACAGAGCAAATCTGATTCTGCATTTGCCCTTGCTATGAATGATGCTGTAGCAGGAAACGCAGAAGGACAATATTTTGTTGGTCTATGTTTCATGACGGGGAATGGAACTTCCACTAACTATGCCAAAGGAATATATTGGCTTAGAAAAGCGGCGTCACACAATCATCCTAAAGCAAAATATAATATAGGAGTGGCTTATAGAGAAGGAAAAGGAGTAGAACGAAATGCAGATTCTGCATTTTATTATGTCGAACAATCTGCCAATTTAGAATATCCTTTAGCTCAATATGATTTAGCTTTATATTATGATAATGGAGAGGTTGTTCCTAAAGATGCTTCCAAGGCTTTCTTTTTATATAAGAAATCAGCAGATAGTGGATGTGTTTATGCAATGTACAATTTAGGTAGTGACTATTATTTTGGCATAGGAACATCTAAAGATGTTGCCTCTGCGCGAAAATATTTTCACGAAGCAGCTTTGAATGGTCATCCAGAAGGTATGTATATGTATGGGAAGTGTTGCTTGCTTGGACTTGGTGGTGATACAAACTATCGAGAAGCATTCAGCTTTACAGAAATGGCAGCTAATAAAGGTGACATTAATGCATTAGATGGTCTTGGGTATCTATACGAAAGAGGTTTAGGCTGTAAAAAAGATACTGATAAAGCTATCTATTATTATCAAATGGCAGCAAATATGGGGTGCAAAGCCTCTATTGATGCACTTAAAAAGTTGAGAAAATGAAACAAATAAAGGCATTAACTTGTTCTAATTCACAAGAGCTTCTTGGGCGAGTAACACTAAATGATAAGAATATATTCAATCGTTCAGCATATATCCTTGTAACCAATGAAAAGAAATTGGCTAAAGGTTATAAGGCCATTGTTTCGACACATGATTTGTCGGGAAGTGCATCTACACCATATATCAAAGTTGGCAACATTTCGGACTTCAATGACGGTGATGTCATAAATATCACAACAGATGGAGTGATATGCTTTCTTTATGAATTCAACTCTACATCCAATGCCATTTTTGCAACAGCTCGTTGTAATCATCGTTGCATCATGTGTCCTCAGCCTCCAGTGTTGCAGGAAAAAGATAGAACCGATTTTAATCTGGACTTGATAAAACTATTCGATAAGAATACACAAGAAGTCGGAATTACTGGTGGTGAGCCAACTATGATTGGTGACAGATTATTTGAGATTATACGCCAAATAAAAAAATCATGTCCTAAAGCAGCCATAAGCATTCTGTCCAACGGAGTAAAATTCGCAGATATTGACTATGCTGCAAAATTGGCAGCTTGCAATCATCATGATTTACAAATAGACATTCCGATATTTTCGGACATTGCATCCATTCATAATCATATCGTCGGTGCCAAGACTTTTTACAAGACAGTACAAGGCTTATATAATTTAGCAAAATTTGGGCAACAGATTGGTTTGAGGGTGGTTATCCACAAACAGACCTATAAGAGATTGCCACAGTTGGCAGATTATATATATCATAATTTTCCATTTGTCACACAGGTTGCCTTCATGCAGATGGAGACTACAGGTTTGGCAGAAACAAACTTGAAGGATCTATGGATAGACCCTTACGACTATAACAAAGAGTTAAGAGAGGCCGTACTTTTGTTAAGCAACAGAGGTATTACCACATATATATACAATGCTCAATTATGCGTACTTCCACCCGAATTGCGTCCATTTGCCAAACAATCAATCAGTGAATGGAAAGATGTTTATCTTCCTGTTTGTGATGGATGTGTACTCAAAGGTGAATGTGGAGGTTTCTTCTCGACAAACAACAATAACATAAGTACGCATATCCACAAAATCGAATGTACAGATTCATGTACAGAGTGAATTGTTAACTATATTGTCAAACTTAAAAACGGAGGTATCAATGAAGAGACTAATGTTTTTGCTTGTTTCGGCATTTATCGCTACAACGAGTTATTGCGCCAACGTTTCTGATAACATCATGAACGTATTGGGCCATAATGACGAAACAACACAAATTGAGAAGCAGAAGATTCAGCCTTTGGTTTTGCAGAAAGCCATTGACATGGTAAAGAGTTCTCTTGCGGGTCACTATTCGCACAGTTCTCACAGTTCTCACAGCTCGCATAGCTCACACTCGTCTCACTATTCAAGTCGTTACTAAGGATAGTGATTCGCAAGATTATTGCGAGTTGTAAAATAATTTGGGAGGGGCGTGTTCGAAATACGCTCCTCTCTTAATATTTTATCTATTCAAGCCTTTCCGCTTCATAGGCTTCATTATCTTTGTCGCCTGTCGCAAGCATCGTCTTATCCATTCTATCTCATCTTCATCCTTCTCACGTTCCCAATCCTTGGTATCGCTACCGCCACCTCCTTGGCTTTCAGCAAAGTTAGTTGCCTCGTTGATATAGCCAACATACAGATACATAGCACAATAGATAATTTTGTCGCCATAATTGATGAAGTCCATTGCGAAGCTGTCGTCAAATAGGCTGCTGTCGTGAATGCTCGTCATACGAGGATAGATGTCTGCTATCTCTGCCAACGCCTTCATACCAGCCTGCGCCCATATCTTATTGATCATCTGTTGCTGGTATGAAACAGCTGTTTTTTCCCTGTTTCTTGCTTCTATATGGGAGGTATTCAATTGAAAGATGCACAAATGCCTTGTATTTTGCATTGAAACCAAAATCATTTTGTAGTATTATACAAAATTGACAAGAAAGAGCTTTTTCATATTGCCGATCCAGGAAAAGGGTTGATAAAATTATCTTTGGAAGATAGGTATCAGAGGGGCAGTGTTGTTGCTTACTCCAACAGAAAAGTTTAAATCCTTTCATGTGGACAAACAACCTAACAATTCCAAACATGTTTTGAGAAAATACATATTCAAATGGGGTAGTCAACTCTACTGTGTCAGGGGCGTTTTCCCGTTAGGCATTAACCTCGGTCGGCGGGAAGCGATTTTCAATCGTGTTTCGACGACGAGGAGCCTGCGGCAGCGCAAAGTTACATAATCTTGAAGCGGTCTCCAAATTTAATGGCCAATTGTTGCGCTGTCTGCCCCAGTTTGCCAATGGCATGGTCCATTTCTTGCGTATATTGCGATAGGCAAGATAAACAAGTTTATATAAGGCATCATTGTTCGGGAACACGCCCTTGGTCTTCGTAATCTTGCGCACCTGACGGTGGTAGCCCTCGACGGTATTGGTCGTATAGATTATCTTACGGATAGCCGCGGTGTACTAAAATAGCAGCTCAACATCTCCCATTTGTCCCTCCACGACTTGATGACAATGGGGTAAAGTTCGCCCCACTTATCCTCCAGATGGTCGAGTTCTGTCTCATTCCTTCTGATTCTTACTTCCGACATATTTCACTCTAAGTCGTCTGCGCCCAAGAGAGCTCATGGCGAAGATTGCATTCTCGCTACAGCTTTCTTCTTCCAAAGAAGTATTGTCCTTTATGCTTCGTTCTGTTGCCAAACTCGATGGCGTGGTGCGGACAATGGTGGTAGCAGGCAAAGCAAGTCAGACATTGACCATTGTGGAGCCAACGGGGCTCTTTGCCGAGTCCACCGTCGATGTCGTGGACAGGACAGACTGAGGCACAGATGCCACATTTCACACAACGGTCTGAAACGACATGGAAAGGCTTGTCGGTGATCAGCCAATGGTAAAAGGCAGCACCGAGGACGCGGCTGTTGATGCGTGGCCAACGGCCGATGGTCAGACGCTCTACATGTTTTTGATGTTGTTCGATCTGTTGGGCAAAGGCTTTCAAGTCTTCCGCAGCTTTGTCCTGCTTGGCTTTCTCCCGCTCTTGATTGTCCACATCCATAAAGGGCAGGCCGACATACGACTCCGGCATCAGCAACGAGAAAGCGGCATCGAGCTTGATGCCTTTCTCTGATAGCTCGTGGCGGAAGATGTCCATGGCTTCGCCTACCGTGTCACCGGCAGTGCAGAGCGCGTAGACATAATGCCTGGTGGCATTGATCACAAGTTGCTTGACAAAGTCAACGACGATGCGCGGAGGACGCCAGCCGTGGATGGGGAAGCAAAAGCCGATGTCCTCGCCAGGTTCCAGCTGAGCGGTGAAAGGCCCAGCGCTGTTCTTGGCGATGTTGATGAGCCGGTCGCTGGTGTAGAAGCCCAGCTGTTTGGCGGCCCAGGCGGTGTTGCCTGTTGCGGAGAAGAAAAAGATCATGAGTGCTGCTTAGTTAACTTTGCAAGAGAAAATAGGCTGCCACCAACACCCCAAGGGTGACAGCAGCGATGATGAGCTTGAGGAGACAACTTGCTACCTTGCGCATGATGAGAATGCCGGCGACAAAGGCCAGTATCAGAATGACGTAGAAAGTGAAGTGAGTGTCCATAAATTGAGCTGTTGTATGTTAATGTTTCTATTGATGTTTTTACGGATTATTGGTTCCAAAGAGCCGGCGGAAGGTCACGGGGATGGGCGTGCTGAACTCCATCGGCTTGTGGGTGACCGGATGATAGAAGCAGAGCACGTAGGCATGAAGGCAGAGACGTCCGATAGGATCGTCGCCATTGCCGTATTTGATGTCGCCACAGACCGGATGTCCCATGTCGGCTGAGTGCACACGAATCTGGTTTTTGCGCCCTGTCTCCAGTTTGAACTCTACGAGCGAATGGTCTCTGCTGCGGTCGAGCGTATAGAAGTGGGTGATAGCCAGCTTGCCGTCGCCCTCCCGTTGACTGCTGTAGGTGACATAAGCGCGGTTCTCTTTGAGCCAGCTGGTGATGGTGCCCTGATCCTCCTCCATCACGCCGGAGAGCACTGCCACGTAGCGGCGGTCATAGACCGTGTGGTGCCAGTCCTCTTCCAGTTTCAGTTCCGTCTTTTTGTCCTTGGCATAGATCATCAGTCCGCTGGTGTCGCGGTCGAGGCGGTGCACCACGTGGGCAGTGCAATGCTGACGCGTCTGCTCGAAGTATTCGTCCAGCACCGACTTGACGTTCAGCGTGCTGTGACCGGCAGCCATGGAGAGAATCCCCACGTTTTTCTCCACCACGACGAGATAAGGATCCTCATAGACGATCTTCACGTAATGGTTTTTAAGGGTGAGGTTGCGCTTGGTCTTGCTGACTGCAATCTTCATCCCCGCCTTGAGCGGATAGTCATATCGTGTGATGGTCTTACCATTGACTTGTATGCCGCGTCCTTGCAGCGTGGCTTTGATCTTGGAGTGGCTGCCGTCGAGATGGGTGAGCAGCCAGTCCAGTAGTTGGGCATCAGCCTCAACCGTGTAGTGATCGAACTGTTTCATGCCTGAATGGTTGTGTCGCGTTTATTCTTTTCTCTTCCAGATGGAGACGATCTTATGTCTGATGGCGATGATGTTGCAGATGCTTACCAAGGCAAAGAGACCGACTCCGAGGAGGATTGCCGGCAGCATCGTGCCGCTGTCGATGTCGGGGAAAAGCGTCTCGATGACGCCCATATAGTAGTCACGGACGAAGTAGAGCGTAGCCCAGGCGATGAGCAGCACACCACTGTTGAGCCCTATGGTGAGCAGCTGGTAGGGTCGTGCGACATTGCTGGGGCTGTAGCCGATAAGCAGCAGGTTCTCGAGTTTCGACGAGTTCTTCTGTACGAGCAGATAGATGCTCAGCATGAGGATGTAGAAGCTCAGAACAGAGATGACCAGACCGACAACCATGACCATGGTGACGATCATTCTCAAGAAATAAGTAGTCTTTTCGGCCTGCAACTTGTCATCCTCCACCTCGTAGCCTTTCTGGTCGATATATTTTGTCACCTTCTCGTTGGCAGGATTATCGACCTGCATGATCAGTCGGGTAGGATCGGAGTGGCTGCCCGGTGCGAAGTAGTTGTTGCTCCAGTCCATGAAGGCTTGTGGCACGAGGATTGTGTTGAGTCGTGACGAGAAGCCGATGACCTTACCTTTGAAGCGGTCGGCGTGTCCGTTGCCGTGGATGAAGATGTCGAAGTTGATCATGCCTACAAGGCCATCACTGATCTTAGGCAGTGAACGGCTTTGGGCGAAGCCGAAGTTATACATCGTGATGTAGGCGCGCGGCAGGATGATGGGTACAACATGGTCGCCCGGCGTGTATTTCCAGCTGCCCTTGGGCGCGTCGACGAAATGATCGGGGATGCTCTCGAAGAAGAGCTCGGAGTTGAGCACGTTGACCCCATTGACGCCCATGTTGGCTTCCACCTTATACTCCGTAGAGGTGAAAGTGCCTACGCTGGAGGCAAACGGCTGATTCTCTACATCGTTGACCTCGGCGGGCGAGAAGGTGTTGGTGCGACCGGAGATGGTATTGCCCATGCCAATCTTCTTGCTGACGATGATATAGTCGGACTTCATGAAAGAGTCCTCAGAGGTGAAGACGGGCATCACGTCGCGATAGAACTGATAACCCAGCAACACGATGAGCATGCCAAAGAGGTTGGCAAAGAAAAATCCCACAAACTGGGGTATGCTGATATGCTGACGGAGCAGCTTCCAAACTAAGTTC
>CACYXI010000222.1 GCA_902778265.1 uncultured Bacteroidales bacterium
CAGACCGTTACAATGACCATCCCTGTAACAAACAAAGGCAAGAAGGATGGCACAGAGGTTGTTCAGGTATATGTGAAAAACCCAAGTGACCCTAATGGGCCTATAAAGCAGTTGCGTGCTTATAAGCGTGTGGATGTAAAGGCTGGTCAGACAGTCAACGCAACAATAACCCTCAACGACAAGAGTCTTGAATGGTTTGACGAGGAATCAAATACAGTTCACACAAAGACTGGCTCTTACGAGCTCATCTACGGCAATTCTTCCGATGCTACAAAGGCTATCGGAATAAAGGCAGAGTAGGTCCGTTACAAATCCGTTATAAGTCCGTTGTAAGTTCCATCTGACTCCAATTCAGAATAGGCGTTGGATTGGACTTGCATTGGACCTGGATTGGAGCTGAATTGGACTTGCTTCCTTCTTATGACATTTTCGTTTGGACTTGCTTCCTTCTTATGACATTTTCGTTTAAAAACTACCATTAATTAAAAAAGTATTTACAATCATGCTTAAAACTAAAACACTATCCAAGGCAATTACAATGGCGGCTATGCTATGCACTTCTACAGCTTTTGCACAGCTCAACATGCCTATTATCCAGACAAAGTACGTGGCTGACCCTGCACCTTACGTGCATGGCGATACTGTTTATCTCTTCACCACTCACGATGAGGAGGGGGCAGGAGGCTTCATGATGAAGGATTGGCTTCTCTATACCTCTACAGATATGGTGAACTGGGAGGATCATGGTGCTGTGGCTTCACTCAAGGATTTTGAATGGTATAAGGGCAATAATGGCGCATGGGCAGAACAGGTCATTGAGCGTAATGGAAAGTGGTATATGTACTGCCCAATACATGGTAATGGTATTGGTGTGCTCGTAGCAGATTCTCCTTTCGGTCCTTATAAAGATCCTCTCGGCAAGCCATTAGTATGGCAGAAAGAACATTGGTATGACATTGACCCAACTGTATGGATTGATGATGATGGTCAGGCATATATGTACTGGGGTAATCCTAACCTCTATATGGTTAAACTCAACGAGGATATGATCTCTTACTCTGGTGAGATTGTGGAGCATCCGAAGATCAAGGACTATCAGGAAGGACCTTGGTTCTGGTCTCGCAAGAATGCTAAGGGCGAGAAGTGCTACTATATGGCATTTGCCTCAACATGTTGTCCTGAAGGTATCGGTTATGCTATGAGTAAGAGCGCAACAGGTCCTTGGGAGTATAAGGGACATATCATGGATCATACTCCACGTACACGAGGCAATCACCCAGGCATTATCGACTATAAGGGCAAGTCATATTGCTTTGGCTTGAACTATGACATCTTCCGCATGGAGACAAGTCGTCATGCAGAGCAGCGTTCTGTTTCTGCTGCCGAGATGATATATAATCCAGACGGCACTATTCAGGAACTTCCATACTTTCAGGATTGCAAACTCGAACAGATAGGTTCATTCAACCCATTCCGTCGTGTTCAGGCAGAGACAATGGCATGGGGGTATGGTTTGAGAACAACCCGTGAGAATCCATCTGGTCCTTGGAATCCTACACTCTTTGTTACTGATATTGACGATGGTGAGTATATCATGCTTAAGGGTGTTGATTTCGGCAAGGGTGCAAAGAAGTTCACGGCTTCTTGTTCTGCTCACCTCTATGGTGGTGAGATGGAACTTCACCTTGACGATGTTGAAGGACCAATGATTGGCAAGATTTCTGTGCCTAACACCAAGTTCAAGTATCAGGAGTTCACCACAAGCCTCACCAATGCAAGTGGTAAGCACGATCTCTACTTCGTGTTCAAGGCAGGAAAAAAGCAGAAGCGCAATCTCTTCAACTTCGACTGGTGGAAGATGGAGTAAAAATCGCACATTATTTAATAACAACAATAACTTACAACTAAAAGAAATGAAATCTTTTCTTTCATCAATTATTCTCATGGCAGCTTGCCTGATGCCTGCAAAGGCGCAGCAACCAGGTCCTTTCGGGTTTGGCGGTCAGCAACTGCAAAACAACCGTGCAGATAGTCTTTGCAGCAAGATCTATCGTGACATCAACTATGTAGGTGACGGTGAGGAGTATCATAACCTCGACATCTACATCCCTAAGAAAGAGGGTGTGGATAAATTTCCTGTAGTGGTGCATATCTATGGTAGTGCATGGTTCAGCAATAGCTCTAAGGGTATGGCTGATATCAACACTATCTGTGCTGCTCTTCTTGAGGCAGGCTATGCTGTGGTGACACCTAACCACCGCTCAAGCATGGATGCTAAGTGGCCTGCACAGATCAATGACATCAAGGCTGTAGTGCGTTTCCTTCGTGCAAAGGCTAAGAAGTTCAAGCTCGATCCATCTTTCATCGCTACATCTGGCTTCTCATCAGGTGCTCACCTTGCTTCTGTGATGGCTACATCAAATGGCGTGAAGGTTGCTAAATGCGGTACACAGGAGTATGACATCGAGGGTAAGCTCGGTATCTTCACCGACTATGAGAGTAATGTGAATGCATGTTGTGAGTGGTCTGGTCCTGTTGACCTCCTTCACATGGATTGTGACGGTGTAGCAAAAGATCCTAAGAGTCCAGAGGTTGCCGTGATGGGCATGGACAAGGAAGGACATACAGACAATTATGAAATGCTTTCTGCTCTTTACTATGTTGATCCACAGGATGTTCCAGTAGGTATCTTCCATGGTATCAAGGATAATGTAGTGCCTCATTGCCAAGGCTCTCTCTTCTATGACAAGCTTCAGGCTAATGGCGTGAAGTCTTTCCTCGTAGAGGTACCAGAAGGTGGTCATGGTTTTAACATGTACACTCCTGAGAACCTAAAAAAGATGGTTGAGTGGTTCAATTCTGCTCGTCTTGACCCTAAGTCAAGTATCCTTGAGAAGGGCGGTACAGGTGCATATCCTGCTATCATGAAGGAAGAGGCAAGTCTGAAGGCACACACAATCTTCTGCCCACAGGATTTGTCAAAGTTCAATAAGAAGAACCCTCTCCCTGTTCTCGTATGGGGTAATGGTGCTTGCAACAACTCACCATTTGAGCACATGAACTTCCTTAACGAGATAGCATCTCACGGCTATATGGTAATAGCAACAGGCTATTATCCTGCACCGGGTGTTAATGGTTGGAAGTATGAGCGTTCAGTTCCTGAGCAGCAAACTGAGGCTATTGACTGGATTCTGGCTCAGAATAGTGATAAGGACTCTCCTTATTTCGGTAAGATCAACGTGAAGAAGATCTGTGTGGCAGGTATGTCATGTGGTGGTTTGCAGACACTTACAAACTCTGCCGATCCACGTATCTCACTTCTCATGATTATGAATAGCGGACTGTTCAATAACAGTAATGCGGCTACTGCTATTCCTGGTATGCCTATGCCTTCAAAGGATAAGCTCAACGAAATCAAGGTTCCAATCATGTATGTGCTTGGTGGTAAGGATGATATAGCATACGAGAACGGTATGGATGATTTCAAGAAAATCAACCATGTTCCAGCTATTGCTATCAACTATCCTGTAGGTCACGGTGGTACATACGCACAGCCTTATGGTGGTGAGTTCTCTATTCCTGCCCTCGCTTGGCTCAACTGGAACCTCAAGGGTGACAAGGAAGCTGCTAAGATGTTCCTCGGTAATGACTGCGGCATCTCAAAGCGCAAGGATTGGACTATTGAGAAGAATCAGCTTGTAGATCAGCCAAAGAAAAAGTAAAATATATTCAATAGGTAATAACTAATCAACAAAACAAAAACATGAAGAAAATCTTTCTTTCGATTCTCGCTGCCGTTTCTATGACGGCTAATGCGCAGAATCCTTATCTCCCACTCTGGGAGCATCTTCCAGACGGAGAACCACGTGTATTCGAGGATCCTGATAACCCAGGAAAGTTGCGTGCCTATATCATTGGTTCGCACGATACAAGTTATGACAAGTATTGCGGTCTTGATATCCGTATGTGGTCAGCTCCTGTAGAGGATTTGTCACAATGGCGCGATGAGGGTCCTATCTTCTCTCACTATGTTGGTGGACAGTGGGATATAATGTACGCTCCTGACCTTGTTGAGACTGTTGATAAGGCTACAGGCAAGAAGACATACTGGCTCTATCCTCACTCTCGTGGATGGCGTCGTGTGGCTATGGTATGTAAGGGTGATCGTCCTAACGGACCTTTCACTCCTGTAAACCTCAACGCTGATGGTACTGCTTGTGTTGATGGTAGTAAGATTGACTTCGACCCATCTGTATTCGTTGAGCCTGTAACAAACAAGAAGGATAAGGATTTCAAGAAGGGCTTCCGTGCATACGTATTCTACGGTTTCCAGCATTCTACTGCCTTCGAGCTTGATCAGGACAATATGTGGGCTGTTCGTCCAGGAACAGAAATTCACGACTACTTCATCCCTGCAAGTCATCGCTATGGTGAGGTGCGCGATCCAGAAGGTACTCAGTATCCTGCTCTCTACAAGGGTCAGAAGCCTGGTGACTTCAACTTCTTCGAGGCATCTTCTATCCGTCAGGTAGGCAACAAGTATGTAATGGTGTTCTCAGGTCATAGTGGTCCTGACTATGGTATTGGTTCAAGTAACTCAACCCTGCGTTATGCATACGGTGATTCTCCACTCGGTCCTTGGCGTTCAGGTGGTGTGCTCGTTGACTCTCGTGGTGTAGAGATAAATGCTGATGGTTCTGCTCTCACCACTACAAATGCAGCTCACAACACACACGGTTCTTTGCAGCAGATCAATGGTCAGTGGTATGTGTTCTATCATCGTCCACCACGTGGCTTTGGCAATGCACGTCAGGCAATGGTTGCTCCTGTCAAGATTGTATGGGACAAGAAGTCTGTAGCTCAGGGTGGTCAAGTTCGTATCACAGGCTATGATCCATACGCACCAAACAATGAGTGGACTGCAAAGGCATCTAACGGTAATGAATATACTGGTGCAGAGGTAACGAGTGAGGGTTTCCAGATCTTTGGTCTCAACCCATATAACTTCTATTCAGCAGGTATCGCTTGCTATATGAGCGACCAGAACTGGATGCAGGATAATCACGATGTATGGAAGAATGAGATGGAGCTTCAGGGCATTAAGAATGGTGGTATCATCGGCTTCAAGTACTTCGGTTTCGGAGGTCTTGCACAGAACACTAAGGGCTGTAATGCATTTGCCGGCACAAAAGCTGGTGATGGCACAACTCTCAACCTGTTCATCACCCCACGCACAGACGAGGCATTCAAGATTCATGTAATGCTTGATGGTCCTTACGCTAATTCTGCATGGAATGGTAAGGAAATTGCAGTTATCAATGTTGATGGCAAGCAGAGAGACAAGGCTCTCAAGCTCACAGCGGCAGTACCAGCAGTTGAAGGTCTTCAGGGCAAACACGCTATCTACTTCGTTGTAGAGGGTCCAGAGGTTAAGGCTCCTGCTCCACGTCCTTACCAGCGTCCTAACAACAACCGTCCATTCGGTCTCTTCGACATGAGAGGTATGGGCTTCTCTAAGCCAGGGCTTGATTGTAATATTCCTGTAGTTCCTACTGTTGACATCTATGCTGATGGTGTAAAACTTGCAATTCCTGCAAAGCCAATATACACAACTCAGACTAATGCCTATATGGAGTGCAACCGCTATCAGGTATATGGAAAACTGACTGATACCTCAAAGCTTGAGGTCAAGGCTTCTGATCCTTCAGTACAGGTTAAGATAGGTAAGATCAATGATGGTCGTGCCACTATCACCTGTACCTACAAAGGTGTAAACAAGATTTTCCTCATTAACTAAAAGAAATAATGCGTATTTTAAAGACCATTATATTATCTGTTTTTCTTGGTATTGGATTAGCAACTTTTGCTGATCCAGTACTAAGAATAAACTTTATCACCCCATCTATTGTACGTGTACAGTGGAGTAATGACGGTTCATTACAAGAAAACAACACAGGGGCATGCGTTTATACTAACCAGAGTGTAAAAGTAGAAAAGACGGAAAATGGCGACGAAATCATTTTCCAAAGTTCAGAACTAACCATAAAATATTCAAAGACAAATAACGGAATCATTTTTGAGGATAAGGATAAAAATATAATCCTCAATCAAATACCAAATTCGCTAAAGGCAGAACCTTCTGTACAAGAGAAGATTATCTATGATGAGAAATCTGCTCATGTAGAGGAAACAGCTAACGGCAAAGTGACGGTGAAGGATATCATCCGTCGAGACACTATTGGCAGAAGCACACGCTACTATGTGTCATTCTCTTCTCAAAACGAGAAGGCTCTCTATGGTCTCGGCTCTCACATGGAGGACTATCTCAACCTTGTGGGCAAGACACTCTATCTTACTCAGCACAACCTAAAGGCAATGCTGCCTATGCTATGCTCAACCAATGGCTATGGACTTCTCTTCGATGCTGGCTGTGCCATGAAGTTCAAGAATGATGGTAGCATCACCACTATGCAACTTGAGGGCGCAAAGACACTCGACTATTACTTCATCAAGGGTGCTCGTCTTGATGATGTAGTGGCAGGCTATCGCTATCTCACAGGCGAAGTATCACTAATGCCTCGTTATTTATTTGGATATACTCAGTCAAAGGAGCGTTATGTCTCTTCTGACGATATTATAAACACATTGAAGGAGTACCGCCGTCGTCATGTGCCTATCGACATGATAGTACAGGACTGGAACTACTGGCCAGAGGGCTGGGG
>CACYXI010000223.1 GCA_902778265.1 uncultured Bacteroidales bacterium
GAAGGAGGCGAAGAACGGGGAGTTGCCGGAGTATGAGGGCGACATCGACCTCGCGGGTTACGATGTGGTGTTCATCGGCGGTCCCGTGTGGTGGGGCACCTATCCGCAGGTGATGTTCACGTTCTTCAAGAAGCATGCGAACGACCTGAAGGGCAAGACTGTTATCCCCTTCACTACTCACGAGGGCAGCGGACTGGCTAACTGCGTAGAGGATGTGAAGGATGCATTCCCCAGTGCAAATGTCACAAAGGGCTTCAGCATTTATGGTCACGAGGTTCGCACGGAAAAGGCGAAAGTGGAAAAGTGGCTGAAGGGACTGGGTTATTAATTATCACAAGGTTTCTTAGGCGGGTGAAGGTGACAGAACGTTGCACTCTTGCCCGCTTTTTGCATCTTTAACGGGGAAAACGGAGAATAATTGAGACCGAAGCCTACCGTTACCTCTGCCGCTATGGCGTACTGGCCCTCTGCGACAAGCATTACAGCATCATGCATACACTCTCGCTCGAAGAGAATCTTCAGACGCTACGGGATTATTGCCACAGGAAAGGAGGCACGCTATGACATTATACCACGGCTCCACCATCGACATCCCTCGCATTGACCTCTCCCTGTTTGCACCCAGCAGGCTATTGAAAAACTGACAAAGGTATGAACGTATCTCAGGCAGAATTCCAGAATATGAAGGAGGTGATTGTGAAGGATCTCATCGCCCGTCTGATGGACGAGCGTGGCCTCACGATGCAGCAGGCTTTCGATGCCGTCTATACCTCGCGCCTCTTCCTGAAGCTCAGTGACCCTAAAACCGGCCTCTATTTCCAAAGCTCCGGTTATGTGTATAGCTTCCTCGAAAGCGAACTGAAGACAGGAAGCGTGAAGTGAGCAACGAGAAACAATACAACAAGCGGATAGGCCAACCGACTGGCGGGACTATCCGCTTTTTCAATAACGAAGAGAACGAGTGGACGGAAAAGATATTCGGGAGACTGGCACTGGCGATTCAGTGTCGGCCTCCAGAATGTTAATTGCACAAGTTCTCATTCTAAACCATTGAACACATCTATCATTTGGCGGGTAATTTTCGGTAGAGATTCCATTAGGCTGTCCAAATCATTATCTTCAAGGAAGAATATCAACACCTCGCTTTCCTTCGTGGCTCTATTCTCAACCTTTCCGGGATGTAAGGCTGGCATGGTAGCGACAAATTTGTTAGCCTCCCTACGCAGAATCTCCAGCCGACGCATCTTGTAGGCGACTTCCTCCTCTCTCGGCTCTGCATACTGATTCAATCGGACATAGAACTTCCCCGAGCGAATATCCACCCGCCAGAATAAGCCTTCCCAGTATCCATTCTCCTTTCTCGCAATGTCTATCTGCGTCCATGGCCGTCCAAAACTGGTATCGTTTCTTATTTCAAGATATGGCACGCCTTGCTCCGTCATGTTCTCCACGATTGCATCGCAAAGGTATTTTTGAGCATCTGCGCTCCAAAGGACATCGTAGTCATGCTTTACGAAAATTCTCTCATGATATGAATTGATTTCCTGCACAAACGTGGCGGTGATATACTCGTAGTACATCTTTATCAACGGGTGTAGGTCAACCATCTTTTCCAACGTGGATGACATCATGTTGGCATTGATGATCTCATACCGCTCGCGGGATACCTCCTGCTCCTCCTGTGAATTCACATACGCCAGTTTGTAGTAGAAGTAGCGGTAGCAGTTGGGGTAGGTTTCCTTGTATCGGGCTAATTGTCCGCTATGCGGCATGCTCCAAGTTTTGTCCTCAAACAATACCGACTGTTGTTCGTCATTGTCCTCAAAACGGAATGTCAGTAGTACATCAACATTATTCTCTTGACGTTTCAATTCAACAGGGCCAATAGCCCTGCCACAATCCTCTTTCTTCAATATCAAACTATCGAAGAAAGTCTGCTTGTAAACCATGTATTCCTTATCAGAGTCAAGGAAATAAATGAGCCATACAAGGAAAGCATCCGTCGTCAGTTCTTTGGGGGCATGAAAGAAAATGTTTGTTTTAGTTTTCATAATTGTCACTATTTTAGTATGCAATCAAGCCTTTGCCTGTTTCCAAAGCCGCAGCAATAGCTTCGGATATTTTCATTCCCGTTCCTAATTCAATCCATAGCCATTGGCCATTGGGATTACATTCCAAAAACACATATTCTCCCGACGAAGTAACTATGAAATCAAAATCACCAAAGTTGAGTTTCATCAGACGAAGAAACTGCAAACATTTTTGGGATATGCTATCGGGAAGCTTATAGGGAGAGTATTTCAATCCCTTACCATCCCCTTGGCGCCAATCAATTCTTCCACAGTCATCAGCCAAATGTTGAGATTCTATTTTGCAACAGAATACTTTTCCTGCAACAACTGTTACTCGGAGTTCAAAGGCTTTTGGAATATAATTCTGCACAAAAGAAACCGTCTGCATAAACGCTTCTTTGGGTGCACTCATGATGGCCTCCGAAGATACTTTCTGAGTGTAGAACACATATTCTTGCTCCTCTTCTTCGTTCCAAACCCCATTGCTGTCTATGGGCTTCAAGACCAGTTCATCAAACTGCTTTGCCATAGTAATTATATTCTCCTGACAATTTGAGAAACAGGTATTTGGTACATTAAGACCAACATGTAAGGCGATGAGCATTAGGCATTTATTTACTTATCCTATTTAAGATTTCATGCCCAATTTTTCTTTCCAGCCCTCCTTTGGTGGTGGGGATTCCTGTCTTTTGGGCAATGGATTGCTTAATGCCTGTTATTCCGATTGCTCGCTTCAACGAAAATGATAAACCTTTTGTTAGTTTCATAGTAGTTTAATATGGAAGATTAATAATAAATAGTTCGAACAATATCTTCTCTATCAACTGATACACGACATAAAGACATCCTAAAATGATACCAATACAAATTACAGGACCCGCAACGGGTATTCCAAAAAGTCCAGTAGCAAGACTTGATATGTAATAAAGTGGCACGATAATAATCAAAATCACAATGACTGCAACCAAAAGACTCATAGAATCAAAGATACCCAATGTAAAGAAAGCACTTTCTTTGACAGACATATTGGCAGTATAAATATAACCTCGCTGCACTTGGCTATTATCATTGACCAGATAGCAGCGCGACCAGCCTTTTCCGTCATCTTCTATCAAGATATCATCTCCTTTTTCCAGTTTCCCGATGATGCGAGACCCTTGACCTGCTCCTGCTCTGATATTCATCCGTTCCACATTCTCTGCGCTTATACTTGCCAGCCGCAACTTCTCCGTATTGAGTTCCGGGCTTCCCCAGTCAAACGAAAAGCAATCGCCTTCCATGGTCTCCATGATTCTCAAAGTGTCAATAAGCACATCTTCTTCGTCCAATGGTTTTCCTATGTGTGCAAAGTAATTCCGAAGGAAGTCGTTTGCGTTCTTCCATTTCAACTTAGCAACTACATAGTTGTCCTCAGTTTCGCTTTCTTCTATCTCAATAAAAGCATTAGGAACCTTTTTCCTAACCTCATTAGCAAAGAAGGCCAATTGCATCCTATCGTCGGGATAGATATAGGTGGATGCACAAGCATACTCTTTAGCATTGAAACGGGAAACAAATTTCTTCAGCCGCCTGTCATTGTTGAAACTGGTACATGAACATAATGAAAGTAAAACAATGGCAAGTAATCCGAAAAACTTCAAATTCATTCTCATATGCATTTACATTTGCGCCCTACAGCCACCAAAAGGGCTATTAAACGTTAGAAGCGTGGAGCTGATTATCCACTTCTTCTGACGGAGGCCGTAGGAATTGCCTTGTAATGTAGATGCAGTAACCAGTCCACGCTATACGCGCGAACCGTTATCACTGTCCTTGCATTACATTGGAAGTTTCCTACGTTTCCGTCAGCAAGTCGAGCATAACGCTTCGTTGTTTCAATAAGTCGATGTTCCGAAGAACGCTGCAAAATTACACAAAAATCTTCAATTTCCGCACATTAGACTGTAAAATTTATATAAAAAAATGTGATGGATTTGTTCATTGTCTCGCCGCTCGGTACAGCCCATTAGCGTTTTTCGGTAAAAAGTGAAAAACTATCGGCGATTTGTGAAACAGCAGATTGCCGTTTTTTGTGTACTTTTGCAGTCGAAAAAGTTCAATAGTAATAATACAAGAAAATATGGAGTACATTACATTATCAAATGGTGTCAAGATGCCGACATTGGGCTACGGCGTGTTTCTCGTAAGTCCTGACGAGTGTGAGCGTTGTGTGAGTGATGCGTTGAGTGTGGGCTATCGACTGATTGACACGGCGCAGGCCTACCAGAATGAGGAGGGCGTTGGCAATGCCTGGCGCAAGAGTGGCATCAAGCGCGAAGACTTGTTCCTCGTGACGAAGGTATGGATATCGAATGCCGGTGAAGAAAAGGCTGCCAAGAGCATCGACGAGAGCCTGCGCAAGTTGCAGACGGAGTATATCGACCTGTTGCTCATCCATCAGGCCTACGGCGACGTATTCGGCACGTGGCGGGCTATGGAGAAGGCCTATCGTGCTGGCAAGGTGCGCGCCATCGGCGTGAGCAACTTCCAGGCAGGCCGTTTCTTCGACTTTGCCCACTATGTAGATGTGAAACCGATGGTGAACCAGTTGCAGTGCAACACGCTCATCCAGCAGACAGACATCGAACCGATTCATGCTGAGTTTGGCACGAAGATGATGGCGTGGGGACCG
>CACYXI010000224.1 GCA_902778265.1 uncultured Bacteroidales bacterium
CGCAAAGGTAAGCAAAAAAAATAGTTTTAGCACGCTATCATATCAAGTTCTTTGGTTAGGCAGCGGCATCCGTCCGCCACGGACAATCCCCCTTGGGCCATTCTTCTCCACGTCGGTGTTCGGGTAGGGCATATAGTTCATGTCGTCGTTCCAGGTGCCGCTCCTGTTTTTTATGTCCATATCAAGAGGGAAGGATATGACGAAGAGAGGTACAAGGAAGTTGGCCGCACCTATTCTGTCAACGATACGCAGACTATCCAATGTGCCATCATAGACAAATCCATTTGTTGGTATGGTGATGTCAATTTCCTTGGCTATCACGCCGCAGACAACACTGTTATGAGAATAGCTGATGCTAAGGTGGCAGGTGAGCTGTTGGATATGATGAACAACAAATAAAGATTAATATAATGAACAACAACGACCTGGACAACAAGATTTTCATATATCAGACAGAGAATGGCAGAACTCAACTTGACGTGAAGTTGGAGAATGAAACCGTGTGGCTGACACAAGCACAGTTGACCAAACTGCTACAGACAACGAAACAGAATGGTTGATGGTAAACTATATCCTTGCCCGGCACAATTGGCCCATGGTGGTTGTAAGAAATCGCAACAAGAGTCAGTACATCGACGCCCTGCATCAGTCTGATGTAGTCATCGGACCGACACCGTCAGATGGAGCGCATGCCACTTTTCAGCAGATAGGAGCGTTTGCCCGATATTTTCAGAAACTTGTCACGACCGAACTGGAGTATGACATTGACTTCGTGAAAGAGCAGTCTCCCAATGTCTGGTGGTATGACGGGCAAAAGATTACCTTCCGTAGCAAGTCAACACCTGTTATTCTGAAAACCCTCAAAGACAATCCGGATGTCACAATAGAGTCTTTAAGCCAACTGGCCGGTATTGCCACCTCTGCCGTCAAAAAGCAATTGCGGCAGATGACGGATAAAGGCTATATAGAGCGAAGTGGCAAAAACGGATTATGGTATGTGTTTGCCGCGCCATCGGTATAGAGCATATGATACGCCTACACAGAGAGAAATACATCATTATTACGCATGTCAGAACCAACGCTTGTTCATCTCTTTCAGAAACTCCTCGGTGATGGGATAGCCGGAGGCGTCGGTGTAGCAGTACGGACAGAGGGCAGTGGGCTCCTCGCACGAGATCTTGTTCATGGATTTTAGAGATGGGCTTGTCCCACGAGGCACTCGCCTTAGAAGGCAACCTTGTCAATGAATTTATGGATAGTCTTGGGTGACAACTTCCAACCCCTCTTTGCTACGATGGTTGAGAATAAGTTGTTGTCGCTCCTTGGGATATCCACCTCAAACTTGTAGGTTCCAACTTCTTTCAGAAATTCATTCTGGTTGTCAAATTCAAACCAGGAATCCTCGGCTGGCAGATAATCAGTGGGAATATTGGCCACAGGCAAAGCTTTCGTACTAATCTGTTTTCCGTTAGTATCAATATCCGTAATCCATACAAAATTATCCGATGGATTGCCAATAACTTGAAGCAATGTTATTTGTTTAGACAAGTACTGATATAGGGACTCTATGCTTACTCTCAGAATCATCCACCTATTTGCTCTGTCATCACAATCAAGCCAATAGAACAAGTAATAGTCCCCTTTGCCATTATAATATAATGAGAGTAGTGGTCCATCTTGCTCTATCAGGTCAGCCCTGTGCTTAAGCGTTTTTATTTCAAATGGAATATCGTATCCTTTTAATTCTTCCATAGCTTCTCTATAATATTAAATGTTTTGGAAAGGTCGCATGTCTCAGACTCATACAGATCAAAATGTCCGGAGGCTAAATCCGGTAGAGTAATCATGCCATCATCGTTCTCAATAATGCCACCACACAAGGAATCTCCGATAACCTTTGGAGTTCTCTTAAACGATTTGCACAGTGAGGAATACCGGCGTTCTGCTTTTTCTTGGTTATTGAAGCAAGATAAAGCATAGCCTGAGAATCTTTCATTGTCAGGTAATCGTCTTGACGGGTTTTGTATGCAGACAGGTTTATGATTATTGACGTTGTCACCCGAAAAGACAAATCTGTAAGCATTTATTCCATCAGGGGAATGTAGCTCCGGCATTTTAAAATCTTGTGCCAACAACTCATCTATGTATTCTTGATACTTGAAAGTCATCTGCTTATGCTTTTTGTGGCAAAGATAAGTTTTTCTTTTCAATTATGCAAGAGTAGCCAAAAATATCTTTTTTAGTTCAGTGAGTGTTTCAATTATCTGAAGGATTGTTTAAACAAAATAGTTGCGGAATCTCTGTTGAGAGGATAGCACATTCAGTCTTATTCCCTGGAAGATTCTTGCAATAATATTTTTAGAAATCATCAGAACCACCGCTTGTTCATCTCCTTCAGAAACTCTACGGTGATGGGATAGCCGGAGGCATCGCCGAGGACGGAGTCGGTATAGCAGTACGGACAGAGGGCGGTGGGTTCCTCGCGCGAGACATAGTCGGTCACCTTTGAGGCAGGGAAGATGCGGCCGCAGAAAAAGCAGCCGCACTGCTTCGACCGCTCTATCTGCTCGCGGTTGCGGAAACTGGCTTTGTGGGCTAATTCGAGTTGTAGGTCCTTGATAATTTTTCGGGAGGAGGAAAGAGACGGCTTCTTTTGAGGCATCTGCTCTTGTGGTTGTTTCTTTTCGTAATCGAACTTTTTCGTTATCACGCCGAGCAAGTCTTTTAGTGTTGGACCCGTGTAGGAGAAATATCCTTTCAGTCCTTCGCGCATCACGCCGTCCGGCAGGTTCTGCATCATCGCGTTGAGTACATCCTTGATGTCGTCCTCTTCAGTCCAAAGTGTAGACTCCACATAATCTTCGTAGTCATTATAGTAATTCAGCAGTTGACCATGGCCAGCGCAGTACTTCTTAATGTGCTTCTCTAACAGCCGACAACTCTCCACTACCTTGGTCCGTCCAACATAGTGTGTGTACTCAAAGTGTATCAGACATAAGTGCTTCATACTTGATTCTTTTGTTCACCTATAATATAGGAACGCCTCGCCAAAATTTCAAGATTCCTGCCAATTATTGCCCAAGTTGGGTTAATGGCATAGGATGTGGTTCTCGATTGCAAATATACGAAGTTTTTTCAAATAGTATCTATTTCAAATTGGTTCAAATTGGTTCATTTTAGAAGCGTTGCTCAACTTGTTATTGCGAACCTATTTTTTCCATCTGGTTCTGATGAAGAAACGATGATATAGAATTGCAAAATTTAGTTTGTAACTGTCTGCTCTTTATAAAATATGGTACATCTACTGCTGGTGAAAACACGCTGATGGGACATCTACAGTTGCTATACTTTTTTAACTGGTCAGTCCAAGGTCGTTCTTTGCTCCCTATGTCAATAATCAAGTAAGTCGAAGTCTGGTTCTTCATCATCCCTACAGACATCTGTGCCATAATCCATTTCAGTACATAGCTCGATGTTGAAATCGCGTACCCATAATATGTCAAAGATGGAGAAGACCGTATATTCGAGCAGCCAATGAATGGGATAAACAATCTGCATATTAACGGTTAGGGGATCATCCTTGAACCAGTCGTCCCAGTTGCGGTCGTCTGCATTGATGTAAAGCAGATTGTCCAGGCTTTCTGCGTCATCATAGCTTGCATTATAGTGCCAGCCGTCAATGCCGCAGACGCCACCTTCATACATCTCATCGAATTTGTCAAGAGTTCCATTGAGCATATACCATATCTTCTTGCACCGTATGGTCTGGACAGGATGTATCTTGGAATACTCATAGCCCAAGAAGCATTTTCCTACTACGGACAAGTCGCCTTTGATATTTGCGCTTTTCAGCGCATGATAAGTTTTTAGAATGTTCTCGTGCAACTTGATTAACTGTTGTCGCAAGGCATCGTTGAGTTCCGAAAGGAGTTGCTGATACCCCACACCCATGACAAACTCCTTGTCAAGCATCTCCTTTCGATCCAAGAGAAGTTGTTTGATGCGCTCCTTGTCGGGGCGATGTTCTCCACGCGAATGGGTCATGTTACGATACAGGTCAAGAATCTGCCTTTCAATGTCCACAACTTGTGGAAGACTGAAAATGTTCCTAACCGATTCATCTAATGCTTTGTTATTGTTTGCCATTGTCTTATGAGCTTTGTAGGAATCGCTTGTTATTGTCTTCATCGTTAGAACGGGAATATGCCAAACATATTGTAGAAAGTTCTTCTCTCTGCTAATATAGCAACATTTGCCTGAATTTCAATGTCTCCTTAATTCCGCAACTAACTGCGTAATTCTTTATTAATATTTTTTATAAGTCTCTGAGGAACAATAAGTTCCCCAGAGTTTTGTCATGTGCAGAATTTTCACTAACTTTATGGTGTAAAAACAAAAGAAGCAAAATTCTCAATGACATGGCAAAAGTAGCAATAAAATACGACAATATTGTTCCCTACGGCGGAATTTTTTATGCTATGAACGAATTTAAACGCGCAGGACTGGACAAACTGGTAGACGGGCGGCTTAATCTACGCTGTGCGAACTATGGCTATCAGTACAGCGATATCATGCTTGCGATATTCTGTGTTTACCTCTGTGGCGGTGATCATATAGAGGATATAACCACCATTCTGAACAAGTATCTGAGCACTGCCCCCGATGCGAGGATACCAAGTTCTGACACCATCGCCCGTGGGCTGAAGGAGCTGAGTGCCATGAGTATAGCC
>CACYXI010000225.1 GCA_902778265.1 uncultured Bacteroidales bacterium
GAAAACAGAAATAAACCCACAAGACACTACTCGTGCTGATGCTTTCAGCCTTTGGATGTCCTCGCCAATGCCTATGGTGACATTGGTGAAGACCTTCGATGTTTCCAAGGCTGTGAAATATTGCAAGAAGCATAACATGAGTTTCAATATGCTTCTTTGTTGGTGTATTGGCAAGGCTGCAAGTCGGGTAAAGGAGTTCTATACCCTTCCTGAAAACGGCAAGCTTTTCCGCTATGACAAACTTGCTATCAACGTGATTGTCAATAACAAGCAAGGCGGCATCAACTCATGCGACATCCCTTTTTGCGAAGACCTGAAAGCTTTCCAGAAAGAGTATTCCGTTTTGACTCAATCTGCATCCGATAATTGCAAAAGCAGTTTTGTGGATGATGCTATGGTTGTGGGAACTTCTGCCATGATAGCGACCGAACTGGATTGCATCGTGAATCAATACACCGATAAGTTCTGCAACCCTATGGTGATGTGGGGGAAGTATCACAAAGGCTGGTTCAAGACTACCCTACCCATCTCCTTCCAATTTCATCATGTTCAGATGGACGGAGGGCATGGAGCAAGGTTTCTGGAGATATTACAGAATACAATTAACGAACTATAAACATCTTCACCATTATCCGCTATACAAAAGGGCATTTCATAAGAACAAGAATATGAGAAAGATAGTAACATTAGTTTATGCATTGATTGTTACATCATGTCTGGCACAAGCCCCAATAAGCGATAGTACCAGACTACCAAGAGAACCTAAAAGCTATGGTGCGTGTATCATGCGTGATAGCTCCGTTAATGGCATTAACGAGAATGAGCGTTTTGCCATGCACAGTGTGATGAAGTTCCCGCAAGCTTTATACGTCGCCGATTATCTGAATAGGAAAGGATTAAATCTTGATGACACGATGCAGAATTGCTGGAATTGTCTCTCGGACAGAGCGACAACAATGCGTGTGAACTCCTTTTCAAGTATTGCGGCAAGCCCAAAGCAGTAGAGGAGTACATGAGAGGACTTGGATTCCACAATATCAATATCCGCATGACGGAGAAACAGTTGAAGAAGAATCCTACAAAGGCCATCGAAAACAGTTTTACCCCCGATGAAATGGCTCGTTTGTTCGAGTGGTTTTATCAACATAAAGATGACAATCAATATCTGACATTCATCTGGAAGACGATGGCAAACTGCTCAACAGGACAGAAACGAATACCTGCTGCGATACCCACAGATGCTCATATCGTACATAAAACAGGTACAGGATTCCCATCACCTGAAGGAGTGCAAGACATGAACGATGCAGGTATCATTCTCATGCCTGATGGAAACCACGCCATTATCGCCGTTTTCACCACGCATTCACCATCTGAGGAGGTAATAGCAGATATTGCAAGACAACTATTAGAACGATGATTTTACTTGACTTCTATGTGTCTCATCTATAATTCCCGCCATTATTGCATGGTGCTACTGGCCGGGAGTATAAAAAACAAAAAATAATAGACAATGAAAAAAGGATTAAAGATTACGCTGTTGAGTGTGTTGGGACTGGTGATAGTCGCAGGTGTGTTAGTGTGGATGGAGTTCGGGGCGTTGATTAAAGGCGCTAATTCTTGCGTAAAGCTCGACGACAGACTGTATTATATGGAATACAAGGGCGACGATGGTTTCGACGGACTGATGGCGAAGGGCGGATTTGAGAAAGCTGACGATATGGTGGGCTATATCATTGAATTCCTGTCTAAAGGGCACTACAAGCCCGAAGTGGAGACCTCGAAAGAGCCCTACGGATGTTCGGCACTCACGGTGAAGACACCCGACGGCAGCGTGATGATGGGTCGCAACTTCGACTTCCCGTCGGCCATTGGCCTCATCATGCATTGCATTCCTGATAAAGGGTACGAAACGATTACCACCTTCAACGTGGAGTTCTACCAGTTTGGTGAGGAGTTCAAACCAGAGGGATTCAAGAATCAATACATGTGCCTGTCGGGGCTGTTTGTAGCCCTCGACGGTATCAACGAAAAGGGACTTGCCATTGCCGACCTGATGGCTGGCGATTCGATTGAGACCCACCAGCGCACTAGCAAACCCGACCTGACAACGACAGCGGCCATCCCCTATATGTTGAAGAATGCAGCCAACGTTAACGAAGCCCTAAAACTGCTTGAAGGTATCGATATGCACTCAGATATCGGCACAGCCCATCATTACGCCATGGCGGATATTTCAGGCAGGAGTGTGGTTGTGGAATATGTTGACAACAAAATGGTGGTAACGGAATCGCCTGCCGTAGCCAATCACTATCTGTGTGAGCAGAAACTGAATGTAGGACTTACAGAAGGTGATGACCGTTATGACAGACTTTGCCAGCGGTTCGACCAGACGCAAGGCGTGATGAGTGAGAAGCAGCTGACAGATGCCATCGCAACCGTATCCCAACCTCAGCGCAAGGGATTCCTCGGAACGGCTTGGACAATGATAATGGACCTCTCCCACCCTTCTGTCACCTACTATTCACTTCGTCATTTCGACAAGCCATTCCATTTTGCGCTTTCACGTACTAAATAAAAATTTTATATGTGCTATAGAGAAGAAGCCATCGAATGTGTAAAAGATCATGTTCTCCAGATACATAAGCAAATATATGCCAAGTATGAAGGGGATTTTGACAGGATCTATACGGAAGGGTACAACAGCAAGTCCTATACAGGTAGGGTGATTGAGCCAGGAAAGATTTATGAACTGAATTATCTGGAATGTACATGCCCTAAAGTTAAATGTGGACTGAGAAACCATCCGCAGCAATGTGAGTGCTCGCGACAGAGCATTCTATATATCTTGTCGCAACTTGAACCGGACAGCCAATTCGATGTTCGTATTGAGAATACAATTCTCAGGGGAAGCGACCGCTGTACTTTCAGAATTACAAAGCATAAAGGTATTTAAGGAGAAAATGAATATATTGATTCATTCTCGTCATTATTGCATGGTGCTACAGGCCAGGAGTCATGAGAACTTTTTATGCCATTCGTCACTAACCAATGCAGTTTATCCCAGATATTTGGCTAACTCGTCAAATATGTATACTTTTGCAGCACCAAAACGTATAAAAAAATAATAATATGGAACAGAAAATTTGTCAGAGCTGCGGAATGCCACTCACAGAGGAAATCCTCGGTACGAACGCCGATGGAAGAAAAAATGAGGATTATTTTATGAATTTATGTAAAGCAACTCTAGAAGAGTTTGATTCCATCGTAGCCTTCTACGATGATGTAACAGACAGGACTCCTGATATGGAGCAATATGCACGTTGGCAGAAAAGGAAACACCCAACAATTGAAGGCATCAGAGTCTATATTGAAGAGGGTAGCATGTACCTATATAAGGAGAACGGAGCTATTGTTGGAGCTATGGCTGTGACTATGTATCAGGGTGAGGATTATCACTCTATAACATGGAGTCAGCAAGTAGATGACAATAAGGTGGCAGTAATTCATATCCTTGCTGTAAGTCCTGATTATCAAGGCAAAGGCATAGGTTCAGAGATGATTTGCGAGGCTATTCGTCTTGCTCAGACAAACGGAATGAAAGCCATCCGTCTTGATGCCCTCGCTTCAAACACTCCTGCTCATAAGATTTATAAGTCCTTGGGATTTGATTACCGAGGTCTGCAACATCTCTATGCAGAGAATACAGGCTGGACAGACTTCTATTTCTTTGAATACAAAAAGGCACTCAAAGGTTAAAGAAGGAATTCAACTATGTGCTATTTTATCATCGACACATACATAGACAACCCCGATTCACGAGGTTGCTATGATGAATATATACAAAAAGTAAAACCTATCGTGGAGAAATATGGAGGTGAATATCTTATTCGTTCAGAAAAGGTCACTTCTCTTCATCCAAATAGGACTCCGCAAAGAGTAATCATCATTAGGTTTCCTTCAAAGGAGATTTTAAATCAATGTTTTGCATCAGAGAAATACAAATCAATAATGCAAATGAGAACCGAATCCGTTGATGCAAGGGCAATAATAGTAGAAGAATAGCTTATGAATATTCACCAGATAAAAATTGACTTTAATGTCACTCCAGATATAGCTCGTTATGTTTTCGTTTACCTCATCGAAGGCAAGAACATCTATATGATTGACTCTGGAGTTGCGGGAAGTGAGGCATTGATTGAGGAATATCTTCTGTCTATCGGCAGAAATGTTTCTGATATCAAATCAATCTTCCTTACTCATGCACATCCAGATCACATAGGTACTGCTGCGTATTTCAAACAGAAAACAGGATGTAAAGTCTATGCAAGTGAAGGTGAGCGACCTTGGATTGAGGATATTGACAAGCAATTCCGTGAACGCCCAATACCAAATTTCTATTCTTTGGCAGGGCAATCCACACCTATAGATTGCATCGTAAAAGATGGAGATAGTATCACTCTTGAAGATGGCATAACCATAAATGTTATTGAGACTCCAGGACATTCTGTTGATGAACTTTCATATATTGTTGATACCTATGCGTTCATAGGAGATGCTATTCCAGTAAAAGGAGATATTCCTATATACATCAATCCAAAGCAAGCAAGAGAAAGTATCAGGAAGATAGCACTATTAGATAATATCACCACATTCTATCCGGCTTGGGATAAAGCATATACTTCACACGAACTGCAACAGAAAGTTTCTGAAGCCTTGGACATCATTTCCGCTATTGATAATGCTGTTTCAAAGGCATTAAATGAAGTGGGAAACGGCGATTTCATCGAATATGTGTGTTCTGTTCTTGGTAATAAGCATTTGCTGGCAAACCCATTATTTGCAACAACCTTAAAGAGTCATGTTCCAAATCAATGAACATGATGAAAACAGAAAGAATCCATCTTCGCCGTTGGCAGGAGAGTGATGTACTTTGAGAATATCTGGGCAGATTATTTCACAGGCAACCCTGCTTCTGGCAGAGTGATGCAGAAATGCGGTTTTCACGATACAGGCAAGCTACATCGCTGTAATAATCTCGTTGGAGGTGACAAGGATATGGTGCATATCTATAAGCTTGAAATTTAGAAAGAATATTTTGAGGACTCCGCTTGCGCGGAGATTGGGAAAGTAAATTATTAGTAAATTAATTCAGTAAATTAGGTTCAAAAAATTAAAAATGTAAATTTCCAAGCGACAAATGTCGCTATATAATTTACTGGCTATAATTTACTTTCCCAAAAAAATCACAAGCACCGCAAGGTGTGTTTGTGATAGTCGCAATAAATGTTAATTAAATGTTAAATTCTTGATTTCTCTTGACTCGTACCTAAGGTCATAGTGTAACTTTGCAAACAAAATCGTACGATTATGAGTTACAAAACAAAATTAAAAATCGGAGAGTTCTCGCAGATGATGCAGGTCACGGTAAAGACCTTGCGTCACTATGAGCAGA
>CACYXI010000226.1 GCA_902778265.1 uncultured Bacteroidales bacterium
ATTTGTGGTGAATACAAATATATAACGGAACTAGGCTTCTTTTTGTTTTGGGAAACTATTGAAAACATGCCTTACCAACGAGAAAAGCGGAAGAACCGATTTTTAAGTGCGTGTTTATAGACTGCCGCTGAATGAGTTGAATGAGTCGTCGTCGTTATCCCGATTCTTCCATTCCGTTGTCTTCTCCTCACAATCGAGGCTGTTGCCCTTTGCACTGTTGATAGGATTTTCCGCCTGCTGGCCTTGGGATAAGTCCAAGAACGTTTCAGGTTGGATGTCGGCTGTGCGGAAACTTGGTTTCTGATATATCTTTTTCATCTTTTAAATGATGGTTTTATTGGTTTCTTCTAACCCACATTGCAGCTATCTGTCATGTAACTAATTGATATTCATCATTAGCATTTTTTGAGGGTGGCTTTGGGTGTACCACGGATTATATTTTCCCCAGCGGATGTGGATTGATGTCAAGTAGGTGGTAGATGTCTGAGAGCTTCTCTTCAGCCTCCGTGCATTGCCTCACTCTTATTGTATCACCATTTTCCGCTTTCAGTTCAGCCGTGACAAGTACCTGTGTGCTTGCTATGCGTATGATTTCGTCCCATCGGGCATTGTCGTACTTCTTCGTTTTCAGCCTGTACTTGGTTACCGATACCAGCCAGTAAGCCAGCACGGCAAGATTCAGGTGAGCTTTTATGCCTTCGTCGGACTTGTGATAGACAGGCCTGATGTCAAGGTCACTCTTAAGGGTATGGAAGGTCTCTTCCACAGTTCTTATAACATTATATAAAATTTCCAGACATTGACTTCTTCTTTTTCGTCAAGGCTGGTGATAAGGACGTATTTGCCATGGAACTTCTTAACGGTGTCAACCTTCTCACCGTTTTTCTTCCATGAGATGGATACCACCTTCTCCTCCTTGCCTTGTCCCTCGTAAGTGAGGTCTACGGTGAAGCTTTTGCGGATGGCACCGTATTTTTCGTCCAACTTGCCGATACGCTTGTTGACAGCGTCTCGTTTCTTTGTTCCGCCCTTTTTGAGTATACCTGCCTTGACAGCCTCAAGGCCATCCTCGTAGCGTTGGTATGCCCTGTCGTACATGGAACGTTCCTTTGCGGTCTTGGCATCGCTGTCCACAAGCAATGCCCTGTGTTCTATACCGCTGATTGTGACCGATCCCATTTGAAGCCGTATTTCCTGCTTCTTGCAGTCTTGATGGCACACTACCTTATCACTGGCAGCAGTGAATTTCGCATTACCGGAAGGCAATACTGTGATGTAGTCAAAATGATGGTCTGTCAGCCACTTGATGTTATCCCTGGTGTAGAACCCGGCATCCATGACCGTTATCTTCTTGGCATCGGGGGATGTTTCCTTTGATATGGAACCGATGACTTCTTCGAGAGTTGTCTTTTCTTGACGGTTACCCTCGTAGATCATGGTTCTTACAAGCAGCCCCTCCGTGTTCACCACCGCGGCGAGAACCACTATCTTGCAGTCGTTGCGTTTTTCTTTGCTGCGGCCGAACCGGCATAGGCCAGATTCTTCCATCCTGCCCTCAAAATATGCATTGGTGATGTCGAAGAGGAGTATCTTCTCCTCCAAGTGGAATATGTTGCAAACACGCTGATGGGGCCAGTCCTCAAGGCCCTTGTGGACATCCCAAAGACGGAGAGCACTCTTATAGAGCGAATCTTTCGTGATTTTCTTCTTGCCAAACTTGAAAAGCTCTGCCAGTGCTGTGTTCTCCTTGAGATACCTTACCGTCTTGAGCTCTGAGTATGGATAAATGGAACGTGGGATGATCTGCATCATGGCAAGAACAACCTGGTCGCGACTCCACCCCTTGGAGAATAGGAACTTGCTGACTTGCAGAACATTCAGCGTGGAGTGGCACAAAGCCTCCGGGCCTATTGTCCTTGCCTCGTGTTGAGTCAGACTGTTTATATGGACTGTTACCAAGTCCTTTCTCTGTTCCCTCTCGCGACGGAGTGCCTCCTCGCTCAGCACGGGATCATTTTCCCGGGCATACTCGCTGTCACGGTACTTGAGGTAGAAATCAAGAGCTGCCTGGCGGAGCTTGGTGTTGTCCGTAACTACATGCTGGCCATTCTCTATCATTTCCGTAAGAATATCGGCAAGTTCCTTGCGCTCACCTTTAGAATAGCCGCCAAACTCACCGAGGCAAAGCACATTGCGCTTGCGTATCTTGCCGCTTGAATCGCGGGAAGACTTCGTCTGACGGTAATAGCTGTATGCCAAGAACGTACCGTCATCTTACTGTCGATATTTCTTTGCCTTGGTGATAAACATTTTGCAAAGATAATACCAAATCCAAAGAACCCCAAATCCTTGGGTGTACCACATTGCTTGTTTTGAAGCCTACGCCGCCAGATGTTAGAGTCTTTTATGATTGGAGACCGCTTTTACAGGGAACGGAGAGTTGAATTTAAGAAAATTTGGACTTAGGAGTAATGGGTGCTATGACACTCTCTGCAATGAGGGTTAGGTTTTATAGAGGATAGATAAAAAATAACATTTACCTTGCAACTTTCCGGCAAATTATGTCGTGCATAGACGACATGATTTGCCGAAAAAGTCTTTCGTTGAAAAGTAAGAGACGATATGAACAAATGAAAGTTGTTTTTAAATTAAGGACTTGAAGAATTCGTCTATGTCGTCCTCTTCGTCAGCGTTGCTCTTGGCGTTTGAATCTGTGCTGTTGCTACTGAATGGATTATCGTCTACACTATCATCACTCATCATTTGAGCAAAAGGATTATCTTCTTTTAAGTTTGAAGTGTCCGTTGTGGCAAAGGGATTATCATCCTCATCCTCTGTCTTGTCACTTTGGCTGAAATCCAAACTTGCAAAAGGGTTGTCATCATCAATACCAGCAGCTTCCTGCTTGTCCTTTGCGAATAATGATGTCCCAAAGGGATTGTCGTCAAGTCCGCCCCCCATGGTACTTGTCTGTTTTTTGCTATCCACAGATGTATCCAGCATATCTGCGAAAGGATTTCCATCATCTGCAGAATTATCTGGTTTAGAGGTAGTAAACGGATAAAATCCGGTAGGAGACTCATCAGGCGCACTGCTCTTGAAGAAGTCTAAATCGTCATTTGCAGACTTGCTGTCGTCAACAGGTTGCGAATCAGCCATCGGATCGTTGTCTTGTACGCTCAGGATCTCTTCCTTGTTTGCATTGACCTCTTCCTTGTCCGATTCGTTCTCTTGCTGGCTTGCATGGTCCTTTTCAGCCTTCGGCATTTCTGTTTCAGGTTCAGGTTCAGCCTCAGTTTCGATAGTTTCGTCGCCGATCATGGAATCTAATAATGACAGTGCTTCGTCATTGTCACTGAGGTCTTTAGAATCGCTGAAAAGAGAATCCTGTTCGCTGGAAGATCCGAAAAAGTCATCATCCTCTGATGGTTCATTATCAGTTTCCACCATCTTATCTTCCGTGCTTGCATTGTCCTCATCTTTACACGCATGGATATCTTTTTGGCTTGCATGCTCTTCTTCTGACTCCGGAATTTCTGTTTTAGTTTCTGTATCAGCTTCTGTTACAGTAGAATTATCGCCAATCATTGAATCTAATAATGACAGTGCATCGTCATTGCCACTGAGAGTATCAGAATCGCCGAAAAAAGGATCCTGCTCTCCGAAAGATCCGAAGAGGTCATCATTGCCTAATGATTCATCTATATTTTTAGTTTCCATCATCTTTTAAAAACCCGTTAATGATACCATTGAGTTCATGACTCATCCCTTTCATCTTCTCCAGTAGGCCTCCGGACGCATGGTTTGCAAAAGCTGACAAGCATCGTCCTTCAAGGTTACCGATTTCTTGGTTCTCTTCGCTGTTATAGTCGTACTTCCGCATTTCTGATTGCAGTTTTAAGAACTCATCGGCTTTCTGCTTCCACTCTACATCATCCCATGAGTCTCCATGCTTCTCGATGTTTTCAGTGAGGTCTTCCAACTCATCAAGAGCCTTCTGCTTCTCACTACATGCTGTGAGAAGCAGAAAACAAATGATAGCGAATAGCCCCGTAACTATTACTCGCTTCATAGGGTTAAACGTCTTGGATTGTCTGTGGTTGATTTTCTATGACTTGTATCACTTTACTCCAATATGGGAATGATATCATGTACTTTCCTGGCATTAGATAGATAATCCATCCTTCTCCATTAGGTAATGGGTCTTTTTCCTTAATGAGTTTGTTGTTTTTATATATGTGTTTATACTTAGTTATGATTTTGATTGGCACAGCATGTATATCGTGCCGGTTGGCGTTTTTCTGTAGTGTCGCATCAACGGTTGCTGTTGTGGCATCTAATGTTAATGTCTTTTGGTAGGGAATGTATCCGTCGGCCATCACTCTGACTTGATGAGAGCCCTTGGGCACATTGATTCTTACATCGTTTTGATTGCCTAATTCTCCATAATAGACATCGTCGATGAATAGCTCAGAATCTTCGGTCGGGCACTTGAATGACACAGGTACCATCATAGGCTTCAACGTCACCGGTATCACCTTGGTAGAAGCATTTGCTATAGTGAAGTTCCCGCTTTGCCAATGATAGTTGTCCGCTTTTACCGGGGCACCGGATTTTTCTGTGGACGAGCCCTGACAATCGCTAACCTTAAAACTTGCGTGAGACGGTACATACTTTCGCCGAAAGATAGTACCTTTGC
>CACYXI010000227.1 GCA_902778265.1 uncultured Bacteroidales bacterium
CAAGGAGGCACTGGATGCTGGGCTGTATAAGCAGGCGGTGACGATGTATCTCCAGTTGTTGAAGTCGATGTGCAAGCACTTTGTAGAAGATGAGCACTACTGCAACTTTGATGACATGTATAGTCCGGAGTACACGATGCAATGGATATACGAGGCGATACAGAACCATGATATAGATGCAGAGTCTCTGGCTTTGCTGGACGAGGGACATAAGGAAATCTTACAGAGCGAATGTTATGAGGACTATGGCGTTCCTTCATATATTGAATAAATTCTATTATGAACAACCTAGAACCACCTGCTTTCCCAGATGGGCAAAGAATAATTGAATGGATATAAACAAAATACAATCAGCCCTGCAGTCGCTTAAAGAAGAGCGTGCGCATATAGAGGAGTATCTTCAAAATGCGGCTGAAAAGAAGAAAGAACTTGATAAGGAAATTTCTTGTTCTAATATTTTGAGATAGAAACAATATATAGTGGAATGATTCCATTACCATACCAACATGATATGCATGAAGTAAATATCGAAATAAATCGCTGCTCGTGAAGACATACAAAGATGGGAAGACCATATGCTTGTAAAGGCTAAATGTTGGAATCAGTTTTGCGATGGTCTTTATAGTGAAAACGAGATTCGTGCAGTTCATGTTGTAAAGGAAGGAAATGCTGACGTTACATATCTTACAACACTATGCGAAGACTGTATCAAATATACAAGAAGTTATGGTATTCTAGTAAAAGAAAAGTATTTGATGATAGAACAGCGTAAATAATAACTGAAATAAACAAATTCCGTTGGAAACCCCCTGTTTTAGCTTTTTAGTGGCAGGTCCTCCGGAGATAATACAAACATTTAATAACAAAAAAGGCATGAGATTAATTATTGAACCCGACTACGAAAAGATGTCGAAATGGGCTGCAAACTATGTAGCCAAGTGTATTAACGAAGCAAAGCCGACGGCAGAGAAACCGTTTAAACTCGGTTGCCCTACAGGAAGCTCTCCTCTGGGCATGTACCGAGAGCTGATCGCCCTGAACAAGGCCGGCAAGGTATCGTTCCAGAACGTTATTACGTTCAACATGGACGAGTACGTGAACCTCCCCGAGGATCATCCTGAGAGCTATCACAGCTTCATGTGGAACAACTTCTTCAGCCACATCGACATCAAGAAAGAGAATGTACATATCCTCAATGGCAATGCCAAGGATCTGAAGGCAGAGTGCGAGAACTACGAGAAAGCCATAGAGGCTGCAGGAGGCATCGACCTGTTCATGGGCGGCATTGGACCCGATGGCCATATTGCCTTCAACGAGCCAGGCTCCAGCTTGCAGAGCAGAACTCGTCAGAAGACATTGACTACAGATACCGTGATTGCCAATAGCCGTTTCTTCGACAACAACGTAGAATTGGTTCCAAAGACAGCACTAACTGTAGGTGTCGGAACTGTCATGGATGCCAAGCAAGTGATGATTTTGGTCAATGGACACAACAAGGCCCGCGCCCTTCGGCACGGAGTAGAAGAGGCTGTGAACCACATGTGGACTATCAGTTGTTTACAGATGCATCCCCATGCTATCATCGTGGCAGATGATGCTGCGTGTGGGGAATTGAAGGTTGACACTTATAGATATTTTAAGGATATAGAGAAGGATAATCTTCTTTAGAGTAAAAGGATTCTGACTGCACAGGTGGTCGCACAGCGATGCAGTTCGATACTGCCAGTCAGAACAAATAAACCATACAGAATTAATATGAAAACAGTAATGTTAGTGTTCGGAACACGCCCAGAGGCTATCAAGATGTGCCCGCTGGTGAAGGAGTTCCAGAAGCACCCTACAGAGTTTGAGACAATAGTGTGTGTAACCGGTCAGCACCGTGAGATGCTGGACCAGGTGCTCACCATCTTTGATGTGAAGCCCGATTACGACCTGAACATCATGAAGCAGGGGCAGGACCTCTATGATGTCACTGCCCGTGTACTCACAGGCATGCGCGATGTGTTCAAGGAGTGTAAACCCGATGTGGTGTTGGTACACGGAGATACCACCACCAGCACAGCTGCTGCACTGGCAGCCTTCTACCAGCAGATTCCTGTTGGTCACGTGGAGGCAGGCCTGCGCACACACAACATCTACAGCCCATGGCCCGAGGAGATGAACCGCCAGATTACCGGCCGCATTGCTACTTACGACTTTGCCCCTACGCCTCTCAGTGAGAAAAACCTGCAGGAAGAAAAGGCCCACGGCCAAATCTTTGTCACCGGTAATACCGTTATAGATGCCCTCCATATGGTGGTTGATAAGTTGAAGACAGACAAAGCTCTTGCAGATGAACAAATCAATGTCCTCAAGAATGCCGGTTACGACGTAACCCGTCTTGACGGAGGCAAGAAGCTTGTCCTCATCACTGGCCACCGCCGCGAGAATTTCGGTGACGGCTTTATCTCAATGGTAACTGCCATGAAGGATCTCAGCGAGAAGTATCCCGATGTGGACTTTGTATATCCCATGCATTTGAACCCAAATGTACGCAAGCCCATTCACGAGGTCTTTGGTGAGGACCTGACCCGCCCCAATTTCTTTTTCATTGAGCCATTGCAGTACCTGGAGTTTGTTTACTTGATGGAGAAGAGTACTGTGGTGCTCACCGACTCTGGCGGTATTCAGGAGGAAGCTCCTGGCTTGGGTAAGCCTGTGCTGGTAATGCGCGACACCACTGAGCGTCCTGAAGCATTGAAGAGCGGCACTGTTCACCTTGTAGGCACCAATCACGACCTCATAGTCAACGAAGTTAGCACACTCCTTGATGATGCATCAGCATACGAAAAGATGAGTAAGGCTGTGAACCCTTATGGTGATGGTAAGGCCTGTAGTCGTATTGTTCGAGCACTCAATGGTGAGGAAGTAGATAGATACGAGATAAATTAAAATCATATATCAATGAAAGGAATCGTACTTGCCGGAGGCTCCGGCACCAGACTTTACCCGATTACAAAGGGCGTCAGTAAACAATTATTACCCATCTACGACAAGCCAATGGTTTATTATCCCATCTCTGCACTGATGCTGGCGGGGATTAGGGATATTCTTATTATCTCTACGCCTTACGATTTACCTGGCTTCAAACGCCTGCTGGGGGATGGCTCTGACTATGGCGTACACTTTGAGTATGCGGAGCAGCCTTCACCGGATGGCCTGGCGCAAGCGTTTATCATCGGTGAGAAGTTCATCGGTAGCGATAGTGCCTGCTTGGTGCTGGGGGATAATATCTTCTACGGCTCAGGCTTTACGGGTTTGCTTCGTAAGGCAGTGAAGGATGCTGAGGAGAACCAGAAGGCTACTGTCTTTGGCTATTGGGTATCAGACCCCGAACGCTATGGCGTTGCTGAATTTGATAAACAAGGCAACTGCCTCAGTATTGAAGAGAAACCAAAAGAACCTAAGAGTAACTATGCTGTGGTAGGTTTGTACTTCTACCCGAATAAAGTGGTAGATGTAGCGAAACACATCAAGCCTAGCGCAAGAGGGGAGTTGGAGATTACTACCGTCAATCAGGAGTTCTTGAAGGACGGCGAACTGAAGGTTCAGGTCTTTGGTCGTGGCTTTGCTTGGCTCGATACAGGCACGCACGATAGTCTGGCTGAAGCATCAACTTTCGTTGAGGTCATCGAGAAACGTCAAGGCTTGAAGGTCGCTTGTTTTGAAGGCATAGCCTATCGCAATGGCTGGATTAGCGAAGAACGTATGCGAGAGATTGCTCAACCAATGTTGAAGAACCAGTATGGCCAGTACCTCTTGAAGGTAATTGATGAGATGAAGGAAGAGATAAACTCAAACACCTTGCAACATGTTTGAGTTGGGTTAGCGTGTAGCGATAAGCGGTTAGCGAGATGGATAAGTTTACATTCTTTGATTTAAGGGTTTATCAAGAAGCAAAAGAGCTCGTTAAGAGCGTCTATTTATTCTTGGACAAGTTCCCCAAATATGAAACTTATGCACTTGGTGATCAGCTTAGAAGAGCAGTTACTTCAGTACCTTCAAATATAGCAGAAGGTTCAGGAAGGTTTTCAATTAAGGAAAAGATTCACTTCATAGAAATCGCTTATGGCTCATTAACCGAAATTCTCTGTCAGCTTGATATTGTCCATGATTTGAACTATATTACTGACGAAGAGTTTGCTAACGAAAAAGAAAGAATAAATGTAATAGGAAAGCAGTTATCTGGTTTACGTGCTTCATTCCAAAACCAATTGGAAACCCGCTAACCGTTAACCTCTAACCGCTAAACAATTTAGATATGGAAGTTATAAAGACTGCTATTGAGGGCGTCTTGATCATTGAACCTAAAGTGTTTGGTGATGCCCGCGGTTATTTCTTGGAGAGTTTTAACGCCAAGGAATTTACAGAGAAAACAGGTTTGAGTATCAACTTTGTACAAGACAACGAAAGTATGTCTTCTTACGGTGTAATGCGAGGGTTGCACTTTCAACGCCCACCATTTACCCAAAGCAAACTGGTACGCTGTGTGAAGGGTGCCGTGCTTGATGTTGCTGTTGATATTCGTAAGGGAAGCCCCACTTATGGTCAGCATGTGGTAGTAGAATTAACCGAGAATAACCACCGTCAGTTCTTTGTGCCCCGTGGCTTTGCACACGGCTTTGCTGTGTTGAGCGATGTGGCTGTTTTCCAATACAAATGCGATAATTTCTATGCACCCCAGGCCGATGGTGGTATAAGTATCCTAGATGAAAGCTTAGGAATTGACTGGAAGATTCCAACAGAAAAAGCTTTACTGAGCGAAAAGGATACAAAACACGCTTTGCTGAAGGATTTTGACAGCCCGTTTGATATTAACGTTAATCTTTATTGACTATGGTGATTCTTGTAACAGGTGCAAATGGTCAGCTTGGTAACGAGATGAGAATCATTTCAAAAGGTTCATCTGATAAGTATATCTTCACTGATGTTAACCAAGTAGAAGGATTGGAAACAATCTATTTAGATATAACCGACTTGGACGCCATTCGTAAAATGGTCGCTGAGAATAATGTTGATGCCATTGTCAACTGTGCCGCATGGACAAATGTAGATGGTGCTGAAGATCCTGAGAAATAT
>CACYXI010000228.1 GCA_902778265.1 uncultured Bacteroidales bacterium
CCGACACCACACGCATCGTGCTCATACTCGGCACTATACAATCCATTTCCCATATTAATATCTTTTTAAACAGTAATGATTTTTTAAGTTCATAAATTTAACTTTCGGTGTGCGAACACAACCGTTTGTTTCAAACCCTGAATTTTACAATTTCTTTTATTATTTGTCAAGTAAAATCGCTGTTTGCTTTCAAATTGCTTGCAAAATTACTAATTTTCTTTCATTTTGCAAAGTTTTAGCTGAATTATTTTCCAATCACTTTCTTAAAAACCGACCCAAAATAACGAATTGTAAGCATTTTTACGTCTAACACTTACAAAATGAAAGAATTTTCACATATTTTTCTTACAATATGCGTTTTTCGGGCAAAAAGTAGGTTTAAAAGGAAATTACAGCCCCTCACCTGCCTATGTGTCAGAGGGTGTCACGTAGTGACGGGTGAGGGGCTTCTATACCCCCACCCCCTCACGCTTCTCACCTCAACCGTAATATTCTTATCACCCTTCAGATTACGTTCGATAATCTGCATGAATTTCTTGAAGCACTCCTGTGACCGTTCAATCACTCCATTATGCGAGAAATCACGTCCTAAGAGAATACACCCCTCCGTATCTCTTGGATAATTCCCTACATGAAACATCACACCCTCAAATTCGGGTACTCCCTTGAGATAAGGCATACACTTCCTGAATCTTGGCGAATAGTGCATCTCCACCCTGTACCGCCCTTCAGGAATCGCCGTAATGCCCTTTATCTTCTTCTGTATGCTCCAGTTTATAGCCTTTGGCTCAAGACAATCACAGAGATAGGTGAAACGATCCTCTCCGTCAAATCGGTATTGCAATGCACCGATCGTATATGTATTTCCGAAATATATTCTTTTTATTCTTAATTCCAACATAGTTATTATTATTAATGTATGAAATAGCGCCGAGTTCGGCGTTATTTTGCAAGAGTTAACCCCTTGCAAAATAACTGATACACTGATACAATGATACAAAAATCACTTCAACTTGATGTAGCTCCTTGTCACTTCATCATAGACGATAAGCTTGCGCTTTATCCATGTAGCAAGCTGAGTATGATACTTCACTGGCTTACCGATACTCCGCCTCATCTCAAAGTATTCCTCCTTCGTAAACTCATCCGGCAGCAATGCAAGCATGTTCTGAGGACCGCACGTCACCTTCTGTTCCTCCTCCTCAAACTCCGCATTTATCTCCCTTCCGAAGAAATACATCTTTAGCCACATATCCCTACGCACCGAGTACTTCACATATTCCCCGAACACCTTTGACCATTTGTAGCCATTGAGAATGAAAAGCAGATTAGCCTTCAGCCAGCCTATCACTACGGCACGATAAGAAAAGATTCGATAGCCCTCATCATCCGAGAGGTCGGCAATCTGATTATGCTCCGCAACCATTTCCTCCGCTATCTTATTCGCCTGCGGACACTCAATCAACCCGCTTGCCGAATTAAGCCTATCAACATAAGCCCTTATCTTATCCTTGTACTCATCGTCATAATCACCGATGCGAGGCATTTCGTGATCATCATTCGCAAGCAACAAGGCATTCACATTCAAGCGCGATAGAGAGCCATTGCCAATCCAGTCCTGAGTGATAAACTTCCGAGCCGACTTCAACGTGCACGAAGCATTCCACACCCATCTCACCGTGTAAGAGCCGTTCACACTCTCCAAGCCTACACGCCTCTGACCGAAACGCTGGGAGTCGAAACCGTAGCGAACAAGCAAGCCGACAGTCTCATTCCTGCCATTGCCCACCTTGTTGAGCATCTCAATTTCATCCACCTTCGTTATCACTCGCTTGCCTCCGTTGTTCTCGGCATCAATAAGAGCCTGTGCCAGACAAGCACTTGTCAGGTCATCATCAAGCCTCTGGATGCAGATGTCGTCAGGGCGAGGCTGCCTGTCCTTCGACGTGGCTTTGCCTTGATTACGCTTTCGCCACTCCCTTTCCCTTGCATCGCTTTCTCGGTCCTTGGCTGTGATGTCAGCAAGAATTGCCTCGATAGGCTGGTTTATCAAGCCCTTACCACTCGACTGGCGTGCAATCAGAGGAGAGCAGATATTTGCCTCATGCTCCACGCCGTCAATATACCTGAACTTCACGCCTCGCAAGTGTGCGCAGATAGCAGGCCATACCGCCTCCTCCACCATTGCCTTATATTTCATCGGCACTTTTGAAGAGACAAGAGAAAGGAAGTCAGGCATCCGTTCTGGTCGAGCAGGAATCATTTCCTCCACTTTTCCCTCCGTGTTTCCACCAGAGAGTTTACGCATATTCATCTCTTCCTTAATAGCCTTCAGCACCTGCCTCAATCTATACGGCATACCCTTTACCGGCTGACTGCAAGCACTCTCTATCGTGCGCCTGTATTCATCTTCAGGAAGCCCATAGTTAGGCACAATCTTAATCACCTCTTCTGGCTTGAAATCAACGATTGGTCGCAGAGTCATAGCCAGCTCATAGGTCAGCACATTACGGCTACCCTCACTTGGCTCCTTCCCCTCGTTGAACATCTCCCAGTATTTGGAAATGATGGTGGGGAAAGGGATGTTTTGGAAAGAAGCTACCCTACCTTCACCCCCCACAACCCCTTTCCTGCCCTGCGGGTTAGGGGTCGCTGGGTCTATTGGCCTATAGTGCTTCTCACTCCTCCTCGCCTCTTCCGGCACATCATCGAGCCTTGCCCTTGTGCGATGGTCGAGAATCTCAACCTCTGCCTCCGCTTTCTCCCTATCCCAGCTCAGCTCAAAGAGCGAAGGATTGATGTAGATAAGCTCATCCTCCTCATTAGTCGAAGCATACCACACACGTTGCAGATCCTTGGCGTTCGTATCCATTTCGCACCCTATGAGCCGCGCATAATGCACCTGACTCTCCAATATCGTCTTGCCATATTCACGCTTGAATACAACGTGCAGACCATAGTGCGCAGTCCTCTCAACCATCATCACAACTGATAGGTTGAAAGTATCAATGATAGTCCTTACGTACTTATCAGATTCATCCTTGCTTGCACAGTCAATATCCAGACAGAACGTGTCACTCGGAATCCTGTACCCCCTCAATGGAGTCTCTACTTCAGGAGGATAGATCGTATAGTTAAACTGAATGAGGTTCTTCTTCTCCTCATCATTGCCGTTTCTCACAGCATGAAAACGACTGACGTGCTGAGGCGCATTCCTCTCGTTCAGATACTCCTCCATTGTCTTCACAGGCACTATCACCTTGCGATAGCGACCCTCAACCTCACGGAAAATAATCTTTACTACCGACATACCCTTATCTTATTACGTTCTTGGAAATCCACGAAGCCAGCTCCTCCGACTCCTCGCTGAGAAAGTCAATCACGTTCTTCTTCAGCATATTCTTCTGAAACTTGAACCTCACCACGATGCAGTTCTTGTAGCTATCAATTCTGCCATGCGGAGACCTTGCAATCGTCTCATGCGCCCTTGCATCAGGATTCGGGTTACGTCTGCGAGGAATGAACCTGCCATCCCCACAATCATAGATCGTCATCACGCCCGGCACGTTCCTTGAAGTCTTGCCATCAGCAAGAATATTATTCACGCGGTCGAAGTCACATACCGAGATCGTCACCTCACCATTCTCATGATAATAGGTCTCAGTTTCAAGACCATATTCACCATTCAAAATTGCTCTTTCCTCAGAAAGCAGCTCTGTTGCCTTAACGGCATTCTTTTTATTATTCTTCTTCATTTTTCGAGTTGAATTTGTGAGTGAGAAGAGAGTAAAAAGAGAAGGTACCTATAACATCGAAAACTCCTCTTACCCACCTTCAACTCAGGTTGATTTTATCTTTATTTTTATCAAGAATTATCCGCATTATGCTAACATGCGCCCTGAAAGGGCAAGGTCTGCACATAGCATAGGGCAACGCCCTATGTATAAGGCAGTTAGTACATTCGCCCTGTAAGGGCAAAAGCTCTAATAAAGCCCTAAAAAATAAATGCTTTTGCCCCTTCAGGGCGAACAAACTCGCTCACCAGTCCCAGGGCGATGCCCTGGGCTATGTGCTCATTGCCCCTTCGGGGCGCTGTCGGGCAAATGCGATTTCTCTAATTCTTGATAAAAAAACTCAGACCACTTACCTACGCCATCTTTATGATTCTGATGTCGTTAGCATACTGCTCTGCATTCGTGTCCTTTGCGGTCCACTTACGCACGGACATCTGGATCTGCACCCGATGCAAGGTCGTCATGTCGTACTGCACATCCTTGTTAGCCCTTGCCGTATCGCCAGTCATTTCCGCCTGGAAAGTATCGACACCGTCAGAGAGGATAAGTTTACGACTTGCAAAGACTTGGTTACTACCATCCTTGCCTACGAATGGGCGTTCCTCAAAAGGGAGAGCCTGTAAAACCACTACTAATTTTTCCATAGTCCTTAATCCTTAGAAATTGAAAAATTGAAATTGAAAGAAACCTTGAACAAGGTCATGTTAAAATAAATTCTCATAGCTATAATTGAAATTGAAATGTTTGATATGATTATCCGCCCCTGAAAGGGCAAGGTTTGCACATAGCATAGGGCATCGCCCTATGTACAAGGCATTAGTATATTCGCCCTGTAAGGGCAAAAGCTCTAATAATGCCCTCGCCATTATATCTGCGCTATCCTCGCAGTCATTCAGCGGAATATACCCACCCGTCTTCCTTATCTGCGGCAGCACCTCGTTCGTCACCCAGCGCTTGAACTCCTTCGCCTGCGGAAGCTTGGAAGAAAGGATGAGAGAGTAAAGACCAGACTCATTGATGAAGGTTGTCTTGCTCTTGTAGTTAGAACCAGGGCACTGAATCAGTGCGTTGGTTTTATCCTCACTATCCACATGGATTGCAATCGCATTGCGCGGACAACTATACCCAAGCACACTTGCCACATCCTTACCCACGAACCAAGGTTCACCGTTTATCACCATTGTCCTCACTTCACCGAAGCGGTCATTCTTGAAAATCTGTATTTCCATCTTTGTTAATTGTTAATTGAATTTGCTTCGTGCTCCGCTTGGGCCCATAAACGAAAAGCACTCGCAACCAGATTTTCCATCCGATTGCGAGTGCAAAGTTACGATGTTTCCCTGAATTAAATGGGGACGGGGGGGTAC
>CACYXI010000229.1 GCA_902778265.1 uncultured Bacteroidales bacterium
TTCTGATTTTAACAATGTTTAATGCGGCAATGTAGACCTATAATCACTTTGCAATGGACTGATACCTACATTATAAAAATAATTTTGATCACTTACTTACATGGAAGATCTTATAGGATCGTTATTCCGCAAATAAATTGAAACTAACAATGAATAAGAAAACCTTCATCACTATTCTACTCGCTATTATCGCTCTCACATTAAAGGCGCAAGTGAAAAGTCACATCATCGGTTCTGTTGCTGAAGGAACCACACCTGTGGAACTAGTAATCTATCGGGATGGTAAAGATCCAAAGGATAGCAAGTTGCGACCAGTAGTAAAGGATGGACACTTTGAGTGTGATGTGGAGGATGCACAGATTGAGCGGTGGCATATCGTGGACTTCGGTGAGATGATGAAGAAAGGGATGACGAGTCGAAGTGAGGCATTTTTTGTTGAGGATGGTGCGACTATCACTATCAGACTTGACGATGACAAGTTCGATATCCAATCTACAGGCAAGGAATACAAAGTATGGCAAGCTATGAAACAAGAAACTGAAGCGAAGTTTATGCCAGCCTATGAGAAATTGGATGAGAACGATGAAGCAGCGATGGTGTCATTGGAGAACGAATGTCATCAATGGACGCTCGACTATTATAAAACCCATCCGATGCTTGGTTTTCTGCTTGAACTTGGTGAACGCCTCAATGGCTTTCATTTCAACGACACAGAACTTGCCCCAATGCTTGACATCTACCATCGACAATATACTACGCTCTATCCTGACCACTCTGTGCATCAGCGTATAGCCGAACAAGAAGCCGTAGGCTATCAGATTTGTGGTCGTAAGTACAACGACTATGACGTGCGAACGGTGTATGGTCAGCAAGTTCGTGCCTCCAACTACTACAAAGGGAAATTGACACTCGTCATCTGTTGGGCCTCGTGGTGTGCTCCTTGTGTCCGTGAGGCTTGCGACATTATCCCTCTCTACGAACAGTATCGTGAAAAGGGACTCAACGTGTTCAGTCTCGCTCATGAATTCAAGTCCACCGATGCTATGCGCAAGGCAGTCGAACTACATGCCTTCCCTTGGCCTTGTCTTGTTGACCTTGATGACGAATTTGGTGTATTCAAGAAGCATGGCACTAAAAATAGTGCTTTGTTCCTCATTGACAAGGATGGTGTTATCTTTGCCGTACCAAACGATGTGAAGGAACTGAAAGCCAAACTTGAAGAAATATTCAAGAAATAAAATACCAATCCTTTAAACGAGCTTTTTGACTTCATGCACGTGACATCATTTTTTCAACTGCTTCTTGATAAAATAAAGCTGACGTCGCGTTTTGCGACGCCAGCTTATAAATAACATTCAAGAGAAAGTTTTTTTTACACAACTCAAAATAAAGATGACTCCCTAAAAATGGGGAGTCATCTTTATTTTGGCGGCTTTTACTTGATTGTAATGTCTTGACGACCAATGCCTTTGAATTGTGTGGAGGTCGCAGTAATGGTAGCCTTACCGGCTTTCTTACCGCTACGCACAACGATGAGAGCCTGCCCCTTGTAGGTCGTTACGTTTGGAGAAGTTTTTGGCTCTATGTCCCTGAGATTTGCCGTTGCAGCAGCAAGGAGCGTTGCCTTACCGTTCACATTGACTGTTACAGGAATAGTGGCATCAGGAACGAGATTGCCATTCTTGTCTATGACTTCGAGCTTGATATAGGCAAGATCCTCTCCGTCTGCACTTATCTGCTTGCGATCTGTGGTTAGACGTATGGAAGCAGGTTCGCCACTTGTACGGAGTATGCTCTCGGAAACCTCATTGCCGTTGGCATCAAGTGCCACAGCCTTCAGAGTGCCAGGCTGATAGGGGAGGGTGATGCGGGCTTTGTATTCGGTAGAGATATTCACATCGCGTGTCTCAATGAGCTTGTCGTTGAGGTATAGGCGTACCTTTGGAGCCTTGGTGTAGATCTCGGCCTCAATGTTCTTGCCTTCCCAGCCTTTCCAGTTCCATGATTCCCATGTAGGCCAAACAGACCACATGGTTTCTGTCACATGACCTTTGTAATAGTAATCAGGCTCACGCACGGCGAGGTAGATGTCAGAAGCACCTTCCTTAGTGTTCCAAAGCATATCGCGATAGTGAGAGATTGGCTTGCGCCAGCCGATGAGATCCACGTCGCCACAGTATGCACCGTGGTAAGGGAAATGCTTGGCTTGCCAGCTCTCTTCGCGAGGCTCGCCTTCGTAGTGGAATTGTCCGATAGACGATTCGCCCAGATAGTCAAGTCCCGTCCATACCATATCGCCAATGATGTACGGACGCTCTACGGTGTGCTTCCAGTTGGCAAAGGCATCGCGAGGATAGCTTTCCGTCTGCCACATCACACGCTCTGGGACACGTTCGTGGTCGCTCTCAGCCTTGTGCATCATGTAGTTGTAGCCGGCAATGTCGAGAACGGCAGCGTGAGGGTCGTAGATTTCCCAGTCACGGTCCCAGGCACAGAGAGCCTCGGTAACAGGTCGGGTGCTATCGAGAGAGGTAATGACTTTCTTGAATTTATTGGCGGTGTGTACCACGCGAATGTCCTTACGCTCAATGACTTCGTTGCCTATGCTGTATGAGATAATGCTTGGGTGGTTGCGGTCGCGAAGCACCATAGCCGTGAGGTCTTCCGTATAGCATGAGTCGATAACGAGGTGATAGTCATGCGGATTCTTCTCCGTGTACCATCCGTCGAAGGATTCGTCAACCACCATCATACCGATACTGTCACAGGCATCGAGCATGGCGCGAGTCTGAGGATTGTGTGAGGTGCGGATAAGGTTGAAGCCCGCCTCTTTCATCAGCTTCACCTTGCGAATCTCTGCTGCATCGAAAGCCATTGCGCCTATTATCCCGTCATCGTGATGCACACAGGCACCATTGATGAGGGTAGGCTGACCGTTGAGGATGAAACCGTTTGTAGAGTCGTAGGTGAAGGTGCGAACTCCATGTTTTACCGTGAGTTCACCGACCTTGATGTCATAGAGCTTAGGATTGGCAGGTGACCATAGTTCCACGTTCTTCAGCATACGTGTCTCGTCGAGCTTGCCATCGTAGGTGATATGAACGGCAGCAGAGTCGGCACGAGTGCCGTCTGCTGATATTCCATATACCTTATCGGTACGGACGAAGAGTTTCTGTGGATCGTCCATCTTGTTCTCGTTGTATGTCTCTAACCACACATGACGGTAGATTCCCGAACCGCTATACCATCGGCAGTTAGGTTGCTTGGAGTTATCTACGCGGATGGCGATAGTATTTATGCCCTTAATTATATAAGGTGTGATATTCACTTTGAAAGGCGTGTAGCCATAGGCATGGGTAGAAACCTTTGTGCCGTTGACGAAAATCTCGCTGCATTGATATACGCCCTCGAAATTAAGCCAAAGCGTTTCGCCGTTAGCCAGTTTCAGGTCAGTGTCCTTTACCTGCTTACGATACCAGCCAGTTCCGCCAGGGAAGTAACCTCCTCCGTTGCCTGTGGGCGCATCTGCATTTGGGGCATGAAAGATGTCCCAGTCGTGTGGAAGGTCAACGCTCTGCCACTTGGTATCATCGAAAGAGGCTGCCTGTGCACCAGCCACATCCTGCTCCATGAACTTCCAACCGAAGTCGAAGTTCACTTTCTTACTTTGGCTCCATGCTGTAGAAGACAGACAGGCTAATACACTTAATGCTACAATAGACTGTTTCATTTTCTGATTTCTGTTTAGTATTTATGGTGATTTCTTTCATTCGTCTATAAAATCCTTGCAAAGATAGTGTTTTTCCTTGAAATTAGCAAATTGTTTTTGGGCTTTTATATTAAATAAGATTAGGTTGTCGTTATAGGTCAATGGGGTGTCGGAAAAAAGCCCCTTTCCCGTCCTTCGGACACCCTTTCCCCAAGGGGCAAGGGAATGTTACAATTTTTAGATAATGGGACTAATCTGTAATACCGCCTATGGCAGTTCATAATGAACAATCCATAAGCGGTATTTATTTTTACTTTTAATGAGAAAATGTGACTTTTCCTTGCCCCTTTATGGGGAAAGGATATCCGTAGGACAGGAAAGGGGCGTTATTTATTGCCAACTTACATTCTCCCACTTTAGCTTATCCTCGTTCTGAGGCTTGCGCTCGTCTGCCTTATGGCCGAAGCCGATGATGCAGAGGCATGAGAGGTTTTCTGGAAGGGAAAGGATCGTGCGGATGGAAGCGTCGGCAGGAGTGCCGTCCTTGAGACCGCGTGCACGCATCTGAGCCCAGCAAGAACCGAGACCGAGATCCTCTGCCTGATACTGCATTGAGATAGCAGCGATACTGCCATCCTCTACCCAGCAGTCGTTCTCTGCGGCATCACCCAAAACTGCGATGCAGACAGGGCATGAGGCAAGAAACTGTCCGCCGAGATCCTTGGCTGTGGCGAGGGCTGCAATCT